>NZ_JBJHAQ010000008.1:0-150366 GCF_054051115.1 Modestobacter sp. SYSU DS0904
CTGAGCCAGGATCAAACTCTCCGTAGATGAATTCAACCCACAGCTGAGAACCAAGAGTTGGCACTCTCGATATCAATCAACCAAAGGAATCCCCGACCCGATCACCGAAGCAACCAGGCCAAAAGGGGGTTTAACTATATGGCACTGACTTTCAGCACGCTGTTGAGTTCTCAAGGAGCGGACGCGCACGAAACCCGACCGAATCTCTTCGGCCATCGTTCGCGGCGGCTTGTCCTACGTTACGCCGTGCACGGCTCGCTGTCACACCCGGGGGTCTGACCTCGCGGCTCCCGGCTCTTTCGACCCGGTCTCGCTCGGCGCAAAGAGAAAGTTACGTGGCCGAGCGGGGCTCGTCAAACCGCGGATGGCCGGGAGGTGGCCGTTCCGCCTCCCGTGGGACGGGTTCCACGACGAACCCGCAGGTCAGCGAGGTGCGTCGGTCGCCGGAATGCGAGCCAGGTCACGTGTCGCTGGGGCGTCCGGACGCCCCAGCGGCCCCCTCCGCACCGCACGACGGCCCTCACAGCCCCAGCAGGGACTCGATCCCGACGGTCAGACCGGGGCGCTTGCCCACCTCGCGCACGGCGAGGAGGACGCCGGGCATGAAGGACGCCCGGTCGTAGGAGTCGTGCCGCAGGGTCAGCGTCTCCCCCGCAGCGCCCATCAGTACCTCCTGGTGCGCGACGAGCCCGGCGAGCCGGACCGCGTGCACCGGCACCCCCTCGACGTCGGCACCGCGTGCCCCGGGCAGGGAGTCGGACTCCCGGGTCGCGTCCGGCGCCGTCGGCACACCGGCCGCCCGCCGGGCGGCCGCCACCAGCCGGGCGGTGCGGGCCGCCGTGCCCGAGGGCGCGTCGACCTTGTTCGGGTGGTGCAGCTCGACGATCTCCACGGACGGGAAGAAGCGGGCCGCCTCCTGGGCGAAGCGCATGAGCAGCACCGCACCGATCCCGAAGTTGGGTGCGATCAGCACCCCGAGGTCGGGCTTGGGCTCGAGCCACTCGGCGATCGTGGCCAGACGCTGCTCGTCGAAGCCCGTCGTCCCGACGACGCAGTGGATGTTCTGGTCGATGCAGAAGCGGATGTTGTCCATCACCGAGTCGGGGCGGGTGAAGTCGACGACCACCTGGGCCCCGGCGTCGGCGACGTTGAACAGCCAGTCCCGCTCGTCGACCATCGCGACGAGCTCGAGGTCCTCGGCGGCGTCGACCGCCCGGCAGACCTCGGTGCCCATCCGGCCCCGGGCGCCGAGCACCCCGACCGAGACCAGCGGGCTCTCACCGGAGGTGGGGGGTGGGGACTGGACGTCGGGGGCCGGCGGAGTGCTCATCCCGCGATGCTCACCAACGCGGGCGCCGCACGCAAGGCGGCGCCCCACCCACCGGCACGGTCAGGTCGATCGGGGGGCCCGGTACCGGGCGACGACGTCCCAGACCAGGAGCCCGAGGACCACCCCGGCGACGTCGGCGACGAGGTCGGCGACCGACGTCGACCGGTTGAGCACGGGCAGGGACTGCAGCAGCTCGCTGACCGCCGCGTAGCCCACCAGCAGGACGGCGAGCAACCCCCGGCGGACGCCGGCCCACCGGCCACTGGCCGCGAGCACCGCGAACAGCAGCACGTGCACGACCTTGTCCACCCCCGGCGGGGCGGACGGCACGTCGGAGGCCGGGGCGAACAGCACCGCCAGGGAGGCCAGCGCGACGACGGCGAAGACGCCGTGCGCCAGCGCACCGTGCTCGGCGAGCAGCCGGGTGGAGCGGTTGGTCATCCGGCGGGTCAGGCGGCGAGCAGCCGGTCGAGGTCGCGTTCCCGGTAGGGGCCGACGACGGCCAGGCAGGTCGGCCGGGTGAACAGATCGGCG
This sequence comes from Modestobacter sp. SYSU DS0904, assembly GCF_054051115.1. Classification (NCBI taxonomy): domain Bacteria; kingdom Bacillati; phylum Actinomycetota; class Actinomycetes; order Geodermatophilales; family Geodermatophilaceae; genus Modestobacter; species Modestobacter sp. SYSU DS0904. The sequence continues at coordinate 1,865 of NZ_JBJHAQ010000008.1, forward strand.
GCCACGGCGCGCACCTGGTCCTCCTGCACGGCGTCCAGCCGGTCCAGCACGGTGCGCACCGGCAGGTACTCCCCGTAGGACAGTTCGCTCTTGCCCAGCCGGCTCATCCGCGAGCCGGTGTCCTCCAGCCCCAGCACGAGCCCGCCCTTGAGCTGACCGCGCGCCCGGACGACCTCCTCGGTGGTCAGGCCGGTGGCCGCGACCTCCGCGAGCCCCGCCCGGATCAGCCGGAGCACCTCGGGGACCCGCTTGGGCGAGCAGCCGGCGTACACGGAGAAGCTCCCGGCACCGGCGTAGTGGGTCAGCGAGGAGCCCACGCTGTACACCAGGCCCCGCTTCTCCCGGATCTCCTGGAACAGCCGCGAGCTCATGCCGCCACCCACCGCCGCGTCCAGCACGGCGCCGGCATAGCGGCGTTCGTCCAGCCGCCCCATCCCGAGGCTGCCCAGCAGCAGGTGCGTCTGCTCGGTGCGCCGGTGGATCAGCCCGGCGGGTCGGGCCGGCCCGGCCAGGTCGACGTCGGACCCCAGCCGCAGCGGGTCCGGCCGCGCTCCCCCGGTCAACCGGTCACCGAAGGCGGCCGTGACCAGATCGACGACCTGCTGGTGGTCGACGCGACCGGCCGCCGAGACGACGATCGAGGGGACGGCGTAGCGGTCGCGGTACCAGCCGTCGACGTCCTCCCGGCTCAGGGACTCGATCGACTCCACGGTGCCGAGCACCGACCGCCCCAACGGGGTGTCCCCGAACAGCGTCTCGGCGTACAGGTCGTGCACCGCGTCGGCGGGCTCGTCGTCGCGCATGGCGATCTCCTCGAGCACCACCGTGCGCTCGGACTCCAGGTCCGGGGCGGTGTTGAGCGCCTCGGTGACCAGGTCACCGAGGAGCGTGACGGCCAGCGGGAGGTCGCTGGCGAGCACGTTCGCGTAGTAGCAGGTGTGCTCCTTGGCGGTGAAGGCATTCATCTCACCGCCGACGGCGTCCATGGCCGTGGCGATCTCCAGCGCCGTCCGGCTCCGGGTGCCCTTGAACAGCAGGTGCTCGAGGAAGTGCGAGGAGCCACCCAGCGCCGGGCTCTCGTCCCGGGAGCCGACGCCCACCCAGATGCCCAGCGTGGCCGACAGCACCCCCGGCATCGTCTCGGTCAGCACCCGCAGCCCACCCGCCAGCTCGGTGCGCTCGACCCGGCCGCCGACCTCGTCGACGTCCAGGACCTGGGTCACGCCGACCCGGGCACCACCGGCCGGGGCCGGGACGGACGCCGCAGCGCCCGCCCCGGCCCCGGTCAGGTCGGTACTCGTGTTCACGCCTCCGCGGGAGCGGCGGTCTCGTCGGCCGGGGCCGCGTCGCCGGCAGCGCCGGCGTCGCCCTCGGCGACCGGCACCAGGCTGATCTTGCCGCGGGCGTCAATGTCGGTGATCTCCACCTGGAGCTTGTCACCGACGTTCGCGACGTCCTCGACCTTGGCGATCCGCTTGCCGCCACCGAGCTTGCTGATGTGCACCAGACCGTCGCGGCCCGGCAGCAGCGAGACGAACGCGCCGAAGGCGGTCGTCTTCACCACGGTGCCGAGGAACCGCTCCCCGACCTTGGGCAGCGTCGGGTTGGCGATCGCGTTGATCCGGTCGACCGCGGCCTGGGCCGAGGGGCCGTCGGAGGCGCCGACGTAGATCGTGCCGTCGTCCTCGATCGTGATGTCGGCGCCGGTCTCGTCCTGGATCGCGTTGATCATCTGCCCCTTCGGGCCGATGACCGCGCCGATCTTGTCGACCGGGATGCGCACCGTGGTGACCCGGGGGGCGTACGGGCTCATCTCGTCGGGGCCGTCGATCGCCTCGAGCATCACGTCGAGGATGTGCAGCCGGGCCGCGCGGGCCTGGGTCAGCGCACCGGCGAGCACGTCGGAGGGGATGCCGTCGAGCTTCGTGTCCAGCTGGAGGGCCGTGACGAAGTCCTTGGTGCCGGCGACCTTGAAGTCCATGTCACCGAACGCGTCCTCGGCACCGAGGATGTCGGTCAGCGCGACGTACTCGGTCTTGCCGTCGACCTCGTCGGAGACCAGGCCCATGGCGATGCCGGCCACCGGCGCCTTCAGCGGCACTCCGGCGTTGAGCAGGGCCAGCGTCGAGGCGCAGACCGAGCCCATCGAGGTGGAGCCGTTGGAGCCGAGCGCCTCGGAGACCTGGCGGATCGCGTAGGGGAACTCCTCGCGGTCCGGCAGCACCGGCAGCAGCGCCCGCTCGGCCAGCGCGCCGTGCCCGATCTCGCGGCGCTTGGGCGAGCCCACCCGGCCGGTCTCACCGGTGGAGTAGGGCGGGAAGTTGTAGTTGTGCATGTAGCGCTTGCGGGTGATCGGGTTCAGCGTGTCCAGCTGCTGCTCCATGCGGAGCATGTTCAGCGTGGTGACGCCCATGATCTGGGTCTCGCCGCGCTCGAACAGCGCCGACCCGTGCACCCGCGGCAGCACCTCGACCTCGGCCGACAGCGGCCGGATGTCGGTCAGGCCACGGCCGTCGATGCGGATCTTGTCGCGCAGGATGCGCTGCCGGACGACCTTCTTGGTCACGGCGCGGAAGGCCCCGGAGATCTCCTTCTCCCGGCCCTCGAACTGGCCGGCCAGCGCGGCCTTGACCTCGTCCTTGAGCGCGTCGGTGGCCTCCTCGCGCTCCTGCTTGCCGGCGATGGCCTGGGCCGCGGCGAGCTTCTCGGCGGCCTGGGCCTCGACGGCGGCGTACACGTCGTCCTGGTAGTCCAGGAAGCGGGGGAAGTGCGCCTCGGGCTTGGCGGCCTTGCCGGCCAGCTCGGACTGCGCCTGGCACAGCGCCTTGATGAACGGCTTGGCGGCCTCGAGGCCCTGGGCCACGACCTCCTCGGTGGGGGCGGTGGCCCCACCGGCGACCAGCTCGACCGTCTTCTCGGTGGCCTCGGCCTCGACCATCATGATCGCGACGTCACCGTCGGGCAGGACCCGGCCGGCCACGACCATGTCGAAGACGGCGTCCTCGAGCTCGGCGTGGGTCGGGAAACCGACCCACTGGCCGTTGATGAGCGCCACCCGGGTGCCGCCGATCGGGCCGGAGAACGGCAGGCCGGAGAGCTGGGTGGAGGCCGACGCACCGTTGATGGCCAGCACGTCGTACAGGTGGTCGGGGTCCAGCGACAGCACCGTGATGACGACCTGGACCTCGTTGCGCAGGCCCTTGGCGAAGGTCGGGCGCAGCGGCCGGTCGATCAGCCGGCAGGTGAGGATGGCGTCCTCGGACGGGCGCCCCTCGCGGCGGAAGAACGAGCCGGGGATCTTGCCGATCGAGTACATGCGCTCTTCGACGTCCACCGTGAGCGGGAAGAAGTCGAACTGCTCCTTCGGCTGACGGCCGGCGGTGGTGGCCGACAGCAGCGTGGTGTCGCCCATGGTGGCGACGACGGAGCCGGCGGCCTGCTTGGCGAGGCGACCGGTCTCGAAGGTGACGGTGCGGGAGCCGAGGGCTCCGTTGTCGATCACCGCAGTGGCGGTGAAGACGCCGTCCTCGGCGTCGAAGGTGGTGGTGTCGGTGCTGGGTGCGGACATCGTGTCCTCTTCCTACGTCGCATACGGCGACGTCCTCTTCGCGGCGGTCTGCGCCGACGGCGTCCGGGGCGACCGGTCTTCGATCGAAGCCCTCGGGGGCGCTGGTGCGGGGTCCTTCGTTCAGGCTCGCTGCGTCCCGGGGGCCACTACCGAGGACCGGCCCACGCGGGGCGGGGCGGCGGGTCGGCCGGTGGGCCCGTGCGGCGGGTGCCGCACGAGTGAGGGGACCGTCCGGCGTACCGGAGCGGTCCCCTCGGTGGTGCTAGCGGCGCAGGCCGAGCCGCTCGATGAGCGAGCGGTACCGGTTGATGTCGGTCTTCGCCAGGTAGTTCAGCAGCCGCCGGCGGCGGCCGACCAGCAGGAGCAGGCCCCGCCGGCTGTGGTGGTCGTGCTTGTGCATCTTGAGGTGCTCGGTCAGGTCGCTGATCCGTCGGGTCAGCATCGCGACCTGCACCTCGGGGGAACCGGTGTCGTTGTCGACCGTGGCGTACTCGGTCATGATCTGCTTCTTCGTCGCGCTCTCGAGCGCCATGGTGCCTCCAGGGCAGGTCACGTGTGGCCCCCGGTCTGTGTCACGGGGGCAGCATGCACACACGTCGGTCGCCCGACGTCAGGGCCAAGGTTACACGGCCGCGCCAGGGCCCCATCGCGAGGAGTGGGGCCCGGAGGCCCCCGCGATTGCCTCCACCCGGGCAGGGGACGGCACGTGGCCGCCGTGCGGCCCGGAGGGTCGCGATGTCAGAGCCCGAGCACCACGCGGGTCCGGGCCACGTCGTCGGCCATCGCCGCGAGCAGTTCCGGGACGCCGGGGAAGCCGGTCATCGGGCGCAGCCGCTCGGCGAACTCCACCCCGACGTGCTCGCCGTAGAGATCGCCGTCGAAGTCGAGCAGGTGGGCCTCGACCGTCCGGCGGGCCCCGGCGAACGTCGGGTTGGAGCCCACCGAGATCGCCGCCGGGTGGCGGGCGCCGCTGGCCCCGGTCTGGTGGTCGCGCAGCACCAGGTGCCCGGCGTAGACGCCGTCGGCCGGGACGGCGGTGTGCGCCGGGCTCTCCACGTTGGCCGTCGGGTAGCCCAGCTCCCGGCCCCGCCGGTCCCCGCGCACGACGATCCCGTCGACCCGGTGCGGACGCCCGAGCGCCAGGGCGGCCGAGGTCATGTCGCCGGCGGACACGCAGGCGCGGATGTAGGTCGAGGAGATCGTGACGTCGCCGCCCCCGGCCGGGTCGGGCGCCTGCGCGACGCTGGCCAGGTCGACGCCCTCGACGCTGAAGCCGAACCGGCGGCCGTCGGCGGTGAGCGTCTCCAGCGTGCCGGCGGCCTTGTGGCCGTAGCTGAAGTTGCGGCCGACGACGACCCGCGCGGCGTGCAGGTGCTCGACCAGCACGGTGTGGGTGAACTCCCCGGGACCGAGCCGGCTGAACTCCTGGGTGAACGGGAGCACGCACATGGCGTCCACGCCGAGGGCGGCGACCAGCTCGGCCTTGCGGTCGGCCGAGGTGAGGATCGCCGGGTGCGACCCGGGGCGGACCACCTCCGACGGGTGCGGGTCGAAGGTGAGCAGCAGCGCCGGCCGGCCCATCGCGCGGGCCCGGGCCACCGCGGTACCGATCAGCTGCTGGTGCCCCCGGTGCACGCCGTCGTACATGCCGATGGTGACCACCGTGCGCCCCAGGTCACCGGGCGTGGCGTCCAGCCCCCGCCAGCGAAGCACGCCGCTCCCCCGTACCGGCCGGCTCAGGAGGCGGCGGCGACGCGGTGCAGCCAGCCGTGGGCGTCGGCCACCCGGCCGTGCTGGACGTCGAGCAGGTGCTCGCGCAGCCGCATGGTCAGCGGGCCGGGCTCGCCGTCGCCGACGACGAAGTCACCGGTGCGTGCCTTGACCGAGCCGACCGGGGTGATCACCGCGGCCGTGCCGCAGGCGAAGGTCTCGGTGACCGAACCGTCGGCGACCCCGGCCCGCCACTCCTCCACGCTGAACTTCCGCTCGGTCACGGTGTGCCCCAGCTCGCGGGCGACGGTGATCAGCGAGTCGCGGGTGATGCCGGGCAGCAGCGTGCCGGTGAGCTCGGGGGTGACCAGCTCGGCGTCGTCGCCGGAGCCGAGGACGAAGAACAGGTTCATCCCGCCCATCTCCTCGACGTACTTCTTCTCCACCGCGTCCAGCCAGACGACCTGGTCGCAGCCGGCGGCGATGGCCTGCTCCTGGGCCAGCAGGCTGGCCGCGTAGTTGCCGGCGCACTTGACGTCGCCGGTGCCCCCGGGAGCGGCGCGAATGTAGTCCTCGGAGAGGTAGACCGAGACCGGGTGCACGCCGCGCGGGAAGTAGGCGCCGGCCGGGCTGGCGATGACCACGAAGAGGTACTCGTGCGCCGGCCGGACGCCCAGGAAGGGCTCGACGGCGAGCTGGTACGGGCGCAGGTACAGCGTCTGGTCGGGGCCGGTGGGCACCCACTCGCGGTCGACGTCGACCAGCGCGTCGACGGCGGTGAGGAAGGCGTCCTCGGGAACCGGTGGCATGGCCAGCCGGCGGGCGCCGCGGGCGAAGCGGGCGGCGTTGGCCTCCGGGCGGAAGGTGGCCACGCTGCCGTCGGGCTGGGCGTAGGCCTTGAGCCCCTCGAAGATCGACTGGGCGTAGTGCAGCGCGGCGGCGCTGGGGTCCAGCTGCAGCGGCGCGTACGCGGTGAGCCGCGCGTCGACCCAGCCCTCACCGGCCCGGTACCGGGCCACGAACATCGAGTCGGTGAAGTGCCGGCCGAAGCCGGGGTCGGCCAGCACGGCGGCGCGTTCGACGGTGGGCCGGCGCGGCACGTCCTCCACGACCAGCGGCACGCCGTCGGTGAAGACCCGAGCGGAGGTACGGCTGTCGGCGAGCGTGTCGGTCATGGCTCCCACCTGCTGGTGCTCGTGCTGGCGCGGTGCCCGGCGGGTGCCGGGCCGCCCCGTCACCCTAGCCCGCACCCGCCGTGCGGCCAGCGGAGCCGGGGCGGCCCACCCCTCCGACGGGGAGACTCAGCTCTTCTCGCCGTGCGGACCCGAGGACTGGACGACCTCGTAGCTCCACAGGTGGTTCTTCGACCGCTCCGCGGCCGGGGCGAGGGTGTCGCCGCCGCCGCCGTGGGCGCGGTCGAAGTCCTGGCTGGACTGCCAGGCCTGGTAGGCCTCCTCGGTGGTCCACCGGGTGTAGACGAGGTAGGCATCGGTGCCCTCGACGGGGCGCAGCAGCTCGAACCACTCGAAGCCCTCGGTGGTCTCCACGGCGCCGGCCCGGCCCCGGAACCGCTCCTCGAACCGCTCGCGCTTGTCCTCCGGCATGGTCACCACGTTGATCTTCACGACGCTCATGCCCCGCATCCTGCCCGTCCGGCGGGGAACCGACACGCCGAGTGCGCCAGACTGCCGCCGTGGACCAGCAGCCGCGCACCACCGACCTCGGGTTCGCCCGCCTGGACCCGGACCGGGCCGCCCGGACCGGCACCCCCGAGGTGGTCTACGCCGCCGGCAAGACCCCGGCGGAGACGGTCGGCTGCCTGGCCGGGCTGCTGGCCGCCGGCGCCGGTGCGGGGGCGGAGCCGTTCGCCTGGGCGACCCGGGTCGACGAGGCCACCGCCGACGCCGTCCGGGCCCGCTGGCCCGCGGCGCACGTGGACCCGGTGGGCCGGGTGGCGTGGGTCGGCACACCGCCCGAGCCGGTGGGTGAGGTGCTCGTGCTGACCGCCGGGACGTCGGACGGGCCGGTGGCCGCCGAGGTCGCCGCGACCCTCACCGCCAGCGGCGTGGGCTGCCGCCGGGTGGACGACGTCGGGGTGGCCGGGGTGCACCGGGTGCTCGCCGTGGCCCCGGACCTCGCCGCCGCCGACGCCGTGGTGGTGGCGGCCGGGATGGACGGCGCGCTGCCCAGCGTCGTCGCCGGGCTGACCGACCGGCTGGTGGTGGCGGTGCCGACGTCGGTGGGCTACGGCGCCGCGTTCGAGGGGCTCGCGGCGCTGCTGACCATGCTCACCGCCTGCGCGCCGGGTGTGCTGGTGGTCAACATCGACAACGGCTTCGGCGCCGGGGTCGCGGCCGCGCGGATCGCCCGGTCAGCTCACCGGTAGCGCACCGGGTCCGGCAGCAGCTCGTTCATCGACCCGGAGCGGAAGCCCCGCGGGTCCAGCTCCACCCGGTCGAAGCCGGTCACCGCGGCCAGCAGGTGCGGCCCGACGTCCGGGAGCAGCGCGGCGTCGACCTCCACCCGCGCCACGTCGTCCCCCAGGTCCCGCACCCGCACGTCCCGCACGGCCAGCCCGGCCCCGGTCAGCGCCGCGCGCAGCGCCGCCTCGGCGTGCTCGACCCGCGCCAGGCCGGCCGCCGAGACGGGCACCCCGTAGGCGATCCGGCTGGCCAGGCAGGCCGCGGCCGGCTTCTCCGCCAACGGGAGACCCCACCGGCGGGCGGTGGCCCGGACGTCGTCCTTGGTCATCCCGGCCCGGGCCAGCGGCGCCCACGCGCCGCGCTCGGCGGCGGCCCGGATGCCCGGCCGGAACCCGGCCCGCAGGTCGTCGGCGTTGGTGCCGGTGACCACGTCGGCGATCCCCAGCCCGGCGGCCAGCGGGGTGAGCACCTCGACCAGCTCGGTCTTGCAGAACGCGCACCGGTCGCCGGCGTTGGCCACGTAGCCGGGGCGGGACAGCTCGTCGGTGCGCGGCTGCAGGTGCCGTACGCCCAGGCCGACGGCGAACGCCGCCGCGCCGGCCCGCTCGGCGGCGGGCAGGCTGGCGGAGACCGCGGTGGCGGCCACCACCCGGTCGGCGCCGAGGGCGCGGACGGCGGCGGCGAGCACCACCCCGGAGTCGACGCCGCCGGAGAAGGCCACCAGCACCCCGGGCAGCTCCGCCAGCGAGGTGTCCAGCGCGGCCAGCCGTTCGTCGAGTCCGGTCACACCCCGGAGGGTGTCATCCGGCTCCGCCCGGCGGGAAGCCGACCGCGACCCGGGCGACCGGCCCGGCGTCCTCGACCAGCGCGACGAGCCGGCCGTCGGGGGCGATCGCCGCGTGCAGGCCGGGCGTGCCGGTGGCGGGCACGCGCTGGCCGTACCCCAGGGCGACCGCCTCCTCGGGCGTGAGCTCCCGGGCCGGGAACACCGCGCGGGCGGCGTCGGCCAGCGGGAGCACCCCCGGGCCGCTCCCCGGCTCGCTGAGGGCGCCCGCGGCTTCCTCGACCGGCCGGGCCTGCCCGGTGTCGAACGGCCCGGAGGAGGTGCGGCGCAGCGCGGTGAGGTGCCCCCCGACGCCGAGGGCGGCGCCGACGTCCCGGGCGATCGCCCGGATGTAGGTGCCGGTGCTGCAGGAGACGGTCACCTCGACGTCGACCAGGTCCGGCGTCGGCCGGGTCACCCGGTGGACGTCGAGGGCGTGCACGGTCACCGACCGGGCGGGGAGCTCGACCTCCTCGCCGGCGCGCACCCGGTCGTAGGAGCGTCGCCCGTCGACCTTGACCGCGCTGACCGAGGAGGGCACCTGCTGCAGCGGCCCGACCTGGCCGGCGAGCGCGGCCCGCACGGCGTCCTCGGTCAGGCCCGCGGCCGACGTGGTGGCGGTGACCTCGCCCTCGCGGTCGTCGGTCACCGTCGACTGGCCCAGCCGCAGCGTGGCCGCGTAGACCTTGTCGGACCCGGCCAGGTGGCCCAACAGCCGGGTGGCGGCGCCGACGCCGAGCACGAGCAGCCCGGTGGCCATCGGGTCGAGGGTGCCGGCGTGGCCGACCTTGCGCACCGACAGCACCCGGCGGGCGCGGGCCACGACGTCGTGGGAGGTCATGCCACCGGGCTTGTCGACCAGCAGCAGGGACGGCGGGACGTCGGCGTCGGGCTTCTTGGGACTCATCCGACCTCCTCGCTGGCGCTCGTCGGCCGGCTTCGCCGGACTGCTGTGCTCATCGGTTCGCTCGCACGCTCGCTCACGTCCTCACCGTCTCACCCAGCCACGCGCTGCCCCGGACCCGCCGGCCGACCGCCACCAGCCGCAGCACGATGAACAGGGTCAGGCCGGTCCACACGCCGATGAGCCCCCAGTCCAGCCAGCCGGAGAGCAACGACAGCGGCACGAAGCCCAGCAGGGCCGAGGCCACGGTCACCGTGCGCAGCCAGGCGACGTCGCCGGCACCCATGAGCACCCCGTCGAGGGCGAAGGCGGCACCCGCCAGCGGCTGCATCAACGCCAGGAACCACCAGACGACGTCGGTCTGGGCGAGCACCGCGGGGTCGTCGGTGAACAGCGGCGGGAGCACCGGCCGCAGCGCCAGCAGCAGGCCCGCGGCCACCACGCCCGTGCCGGCCCCCCACACCACGACGCGGGTGGCCGTCCGGCGGGCGTCGACCGGGCGACCGCCGCCCAGCGCCTGCCCGACCAGGGTCTGCGCGGCGATGGCGTAGGCGTCCAGCACCAGGGCGAGGAACAGCCACAGCTGCAGGGCGATCTGGTGGGCGCCCAGCTGCGCGGTGCTCGCCCGGGCCACCACGGCGGCCGCGGCGGCGAACGCCAGCTGCAGCACCGCCGCCCGCACCAGCAGGTCGCGGCCGAGCACCAGCTGTGCCCGCAGCGCCGACGGCCGGGGGCGCCAGTCGATCGCCTGCCGGGCCAGCTCCCGGGCCAGCGACCAGGCGAACAGCGACGCGGCCACGGCCTGCCCGGTCACGTTCGCCACCGCGGAGCCGACCAGGCCCCACCCGGCCGCGTGCACCAGGAGCGGGCAGAGCAGCAGGCTGACCAGGCTGCCGACCAGCACGTAGCCCATCGGCCGGCGGAGCTCCTGCACACCGCGCAGCCAGCCGTTGCCGGCCAGCGCGATCAGCAGCAGCGGCAGGCCCGCGCTGGCCACCCGCAGCCACTGCTCACCGGCCGCGGCCACCGGCCCGGCACCGCCGGCCATCAGCCGGGTCAGCGGGCCGGCCACGAACTGGAACAGCACGGCCACGCCGACCCCCAGGCCCACGGCCAGCCAGGTGGCCTGCACCCCCTCGGCGACCGCGCCGGCCCGGTCACCGGCGCCGGCGCGGCGCGCGGCGCGGGCGGTGGTGCCGTAGGCCAGGAAGTTCAGCAGACCGGCAGCGACCGCCAGGATGCCGCCGCCGACGGCCAGCCCGCCCAGGGCGAGGGTGCCCAGGTTGCCGACGACGGCGGTGTCGACCAGCAGGTAGAGCGGTTCGGCGGCGAGCACCACCAGCGCGGGTGCCGCCAGCGACGGGATGCTCCGAGCAGCCGGGAGCGAGCCGGCCCCGGTCATGCCCGGTCGAGCTCCGCGCGGAGCTGGGCGAGCGTGCCCTCGAGGTCCAGCGCGGAGGTGTAGCCGGCGGCCGCGCGGTGCCCGCCACCCCCCAGGGCGATCGCCACCCGGGACACGTCGGTGGCGCCGCGGGAGCGCATCGAGACCACCCAGGCGCCGTCGTCGTGCCCCTTGAGCACGCAGGCGACGTCGGCCTCGGCGGTGGCCCGGACGACGTCGACCAGCGCTTCGAGCTGGTCGGCGGCCAGCCCGTGCCCGAGCGCCTCCGCCGCGGTGGCCCAGGTCCACACCAGCCCGGCGCCGACCTCGGTCTCCAGCCGGGCGCGGCCGGCGACCTGGGACAGCAGCCCCAGCCAGCCGAAGGGCGCGGTGTCGAACAGCCGCCGGCTGATGGCGGCGTGGTCGATGCCGGTCCGCAGCAGCCGGGCGGCCAGCTCGTGGGTGCCGGGAGCGGTGTTGCCGAACCGGAAGGACCCGGTGTCGGCCGCGAGCCCGGCGTAGAGGCAGGCGGCCAGCTCCTGGTCCAGCGCGACGTCCAGGCCGTCGAGGAGCTCGGCCACCAGGGCGACGGTGGCCGCGGCGTGCGGATCGACCAGCCGGACCTCGCCGAAGCCCGGGTTGCTGGCGTGGTGGTCGACCACGACGGACCGGCCGGCGGACGCCAGCAGCGGGGCGAGCTCGCCCAGCCGACCGGGAGAGGCGGCGTCCAGGCTGACGAAGACGTCGACCTCGGCCGGCACGGTCGCCGGGTCGACCAGCTCGTCGGCGCCGGGCAGCCACGCGAGCGAGGCGGGCAGGGTGAACGGCGCGGGGAAGGTGGCGACGACCCGGGCACCCCGACGGCGCAGCCCCTCGGCCAGGGCCAGGGTGCTCCCGAGCGCATCGGCGTCGGGTTGCACGTGCCCGGAGAGCACGACCGTCGCGCCCCCGTCCGCCGCCTCCGCGAGCACCTGGACCGCGGCCGCCACGGGGGCGGAGACGGTGGTGGTCACGGGGTGCCGTCGGGCCCCGGGTCGGCGTGCGGCGGTTGCTGCGGCTCGGCGGAGACGTCCCCGCCGCCCACCGGGTAGGTGCTGCCGTCATCGGGTTCGTCGGCCGCGATGCTCGGCACCTCCCCGATGTCGCCGCGCTTGCCGCCGGCGGTGGGGTCGCCGGTGGCCGGCTCCTCCCGCCCGCCCAGGGTCACCCGTCGCTCGTCCGGGCCCTCGGGGTCGATCGGGTCCGTGCTCTCGGTCACGAGGCGCTCCGCGGGGTGGCCGGCGCGTCGGCCGGGTCGGTGAGCTCGGTGGTGTCGTCGTCACCGTCCTCGTCGTCGACGGCGTCCTCGTCGACGGCGGGACGGCGGTACGGGTCGGCCTCGCCGGCGTACTGCGCGCCTTCGCGGGCGCGGGCCAGCTCGGCGTCGGCCTGCCGCACGCGCTCGAGGGCCTCCTCGAGCTCGCGGGCGGTGTCCGGGACGATGTCGGCCACGAAGGTCAGCGTCGGCACGAACTTGATGCCGGTCTGCTTGCCCACCGTGGACCGCAGGACACCGGTGGCGCTGGCGAGCGCCCGGGCGGAGTCCTCGATCGCCTGGGCGTCGCCGTAGACGGTGTAGAAGATCGTCGCCTCGCGCAGGTCGCTGGTCACCCGGGAGTCGGTGAGGGTGACCATCCCCAGGCGCGGGTCCTTGATCTGCGTCTCGATGGTGGCGGAGACGATCTGACGGATGCGCACCGCCAGCCGGCGGGCGCGGGCCGGGTCGGCCATCGGTCCTCCTCGGAACGGCCAGGAGAGTCCTGGGTGAGCATGGAAGGCCCCGTCGCAGGGGTCCGGCGCGAGCGTGCGAGCGATGGGGGGGCGACGGGGTCCTTAATCGGTGTCGCTGTGCAGCTGCCGGTGCGTCGACAGCAGCGTCACCTCCGGGCGCTCGGCCAGCAACCGCTCGCAGGCGTCGAGCACGTCGGTCACCTGCCCGGCCTCGCCGGCGACGCTGGCCACCCCGATCTGCGCCCGGCGGTGCAGGTCCTGGTCGCCCACCTCGGCGGCTGCCACGGCGAACCGCCGGCGCAGCTCGGCCACGATCGGCCGGACGACGGCGCGCTTGCCCTTCAGCGAGTGGACGTCACCGAGCAACAGGTCGGCGGTGAGCGTGCCCGTGAAGATGAGGACCCTCCTGCCCCCCGCCACTCGCAGGATCGCGGTGGGCCCCTGCAGGAGAGCCGGGTGGCTCTCCTGCAGGGGCATGTCACCTGTCTTACGCGCGCGGCTTCTCGCGCAGCTCGAAGGTCTCGATCACGTCCTCGGGCTTGATGTCGTTGAACGACCCCAGCCCGATACCGCACTCGTAGCCCTCGCGGACCTCGGTCGCGTCGTCCTTGAAGCGGCGCAGCGAGTCGACCGACAGGTTGTCGGCGACCACGGCACCGTCGCGGATGAGGCGCGCCTTGGAGTTGCGCACGATCGTCCCGCTGCGGACCAGCGAACCGGCCACGTTGCCGATCCTCGGGACCCGGAAGACCTCGCGGACCTCCGCGGTGCCCAGCTGGACCTCTTCGTACTCGGGCTTGAGCATGCCCTTGAGCGCGGCCTCGATCTCCTCGATGGCCTGGTAGATGACCGTGTAGTACCGGACGTCCACGCCCTCGCGGTTGGCGAGCTCGGTGGCCTGCCCCTCGGCCCGGACGTTGAAGCCCAGGACGATGACGTCGTCGGCCAGCGCCAGGTCGATGTCGCTCTTGGTGATCCCACCGACGCCGCGGTGGATGACCCGCAGCGAGATGTCGTCGCTCACCTCGATCTTCATCAGCGCCTCTTCGAGCGCCTCGACGGTGCCCGAGTTGTCGCCCTTGATGATCAGGTTGAGCTGACGGGTCTCCTTGAGCGCCGCGTCGAGGTCCTCCAGGCTGATCCGCTTCCGCATGGACGCGTTCTGCGCGTTGCGGATGCGGGCCTGACGGCGGTCGGCGATCTGCCGGGCGATCCGGTCCTCCTCGACGACGAGGAAGGTGTCACCGGCGCGCGGCACGGAGGTCAGGCCGACGACCTGGACCGGACGGGCCGGCAGGGCCTCCTTGAGCTTGTTGCCGTGCTCGTCGAGCAGCGACCGGACGCGACCGTAGGCGTCGCCGGCCACGATCGAGTCGCCCTGGCGCAGGATGCCGCGCTGGACCAGCACCGTGGCGACGGGGCCACGGCCCTTGTCCAGCTTGCCCTCGATGACCACACCCTGGGGGTCCTGGCCCACGTTGGCCCGCAGGTCCAGGGAGGCGTCCGCGGTCAGCAGGATCGAGGTCAGCAGGTCGTCGAGGCCCTGGCGGGTGGTCGCGGAGACGTCGACGAACATCGTGTCGCCGCCGTACTCCTCGGCCACCAGCCCGTACTCGGTGAGCTGCTGACGGATCTTGGCGGGGTTGGCCCCCTCCTTGTCGATCTTGTTGACCGCGACCACGATCGGCACCTCGGCGGCCTGGGCGTGGTTGAGCGCCTCGACCGTCTGCGGCATGACGCCGTCGTCGGCGGCCACGACCAGCACGACGATGTCGGTGACCTTCGCGCCTCGGGCACGCATCGCGGTGAACGACTCGTGACCCGGGGTGTCGATGAAGGTGACCGGACGCTCGTTGCCCTCGAGCTCGGTGACGATCTGGTAGGCGCCGATGTGCTGGGTGATGCCACCGGCCTCCTTGCCCGCCACGTTGGCGTGCCGGAGCGCGTCCAGGAGCTTGGTCTTCCCGTGGTCGACGTGACCCATGACGGTGACGACCGGCGGACGGATGTCCCAGTCGTCCTCGTCGTCGCTCTCCTCGTCACCGAAGGTGAGGTCGAAGGTGTCGAGGAGCTCGCGGTCCTCGTCCTCGGGGCTGACGACCTGGATGACCCAGCCGATCTCGGCACCGAGCAGCTGCAACGTGTCGTCGTTGACCGACTGCGTCGCAGTGATCATCTCGCCCAGGTGGAACAGGGCGGTGACCAGCGCGGCCGGCTCGGCGTTGATCCGCTCGGCCAGGTCGGTCAGCGAGGCGCCACGGGGCAGCCGTACGGTCTGCCCGTTGCCACGGGGCAGCGAGACGCCGCCCATGCTCGGCGCCGCCATGGAGTCGAACTCCTGACGCCGCTGCTTCTTGCTCTTGCGCCCACGGACCGGACCGCGACCACCGGGACGCCCGAAGGCACCCGCGGTACCCGCACCCGAGCCGCCGCGACCACGACCGCGGCCACCGCCACCCGGGCGGAAGCCACCGCCGGCCGGAGCGCCACCGGGCGCGCCGCCGCCACCGGGACGGAAACCGCCACCGCCGCCGGGACCACCCGGGCGGCCACGGCCACCGGGGGCACCGGGACGACCGCCACCGGCCGGGCGCGGCGGCATCATGCCGGGGCTCGGACGCTGCGGCATCATGCCCGGGTTGGGACGGGGCCCACCCGGACCGGCGGAAGGACGGGGCCCACCCGGACCGGCCGAGGGACGGGGCCCACCCTGACCGGCCGAGGGACGGGGCCCACCCGGACCGGCCGAGGGACGGGGCCCACCCGGGCCCGCGGAGGGACGGGGCCCGCTCTGGCCGGGAGCGGGACGGGGCCCACCCTGACCGGGAGCGCCACCGGGCGCGGGACGACCCGGGGCAGCGGGCCGCGGCGCGCTGCTGAACGGGTTGTTGCCCGGACGCGGCGCCGGCCGCGGGCCGGGACGCGGTCCGGCACCTGCCGGACGGGGAGCGCCGGGGGCGGCGCCGCCGCCGGCACCGGGGCGCGCCGCGGGACCGGGGCGGGGCCCCGACTGCGGAGCGGCCGGGGGCTGCTGGGGCGGAGCGCTCGCCGCGGCGGGGGCCGGAGCGGGCGCGGGAGCCGGGGTCGCGGCCGGAGCCGGAGCGGCGGGGCGGGGACCCGGCCGCGGGCCGGGGCCGGCCGGACGCGGACCGGTGGCTGCCGGACCGGGCGTGGCGGGAGCCGCCGGCGCCGGGGGTGCGGAGGCCGCCGGAGCCTGCACCTGCGGCGCGGGAGCCGGAGCTGCCGGAGCCGGAGCTGCGGGAGCGGGGGCTGCCGGAGCCGCGGGGGCACTGGCCTCCGGTGCGCTCGGCGCGGTCGGTCGCGGCGCCGGGGCGGGCGGACGCGGACCGGGACGGGGGGCGGAGCTGCTGCGGCTGTCGCCGGAGCCACCCCCGGGGAACGCCTCACGCAGCCGTCGGGCCACGGGGGCCTCGACGGTGGACGAGGCGGACTTCACGAACTCGCCCTGCTCCTTGAGCTTGGCGAGCACTGCCTTGCTGTCGACGCCGAGCTCTTTCGCGAGCTCGTGTACGCGGGCCTTGCCTGGCACGGGTCTCCTCTGGTGAGGCCGGCGGCGGGCCCGCTCGACCTCGGTCTTAGTGGTGCATGGTCATCGTGGCGACTTCACGGGTTGCTCATCCGAGGGGTCGTCCTGTTCGAGTTGTGGACCGGCCGGGTGCCGGTCCGACGGTGTCCCGCCCGGGGCCGGTCGCCCGGTGGTCCGGGCGACGTGGCTCTCGAGCGGACCGGTCTCCAGCGGTGCGCTGCTGCGCAGCGCGCGCGGGAAGGCCCGGCGCCGCACTGCTGCGTGCAGGCACTCCTCGGTGGGATGCAGGGACGCACCCCGGCCGGGGAGCCGCCGCCGCGGGTCGGGGGTGAGACCCCCGTCACGGACGACGACACGCAACAGCTCGGTGACCGGAGCGCGTCGCCGGCACCCCACACAGGTGCGGACCGGGATCGACGTGTCGGCCATCGAGCAGTCTAGCGCGCTGCGCGTCCCGGATGTTCCGCGCGTCGCACCGGCGGTCGGAGACCACCCTGCGGAGCGCGGCCCCCGGGGCGCTGCTCGGCCGGGGCGGGACGCAGCGGCGCGCGGCCGACGCCGGGCGACGCCGGCCCGTCGTCGACGGGCTGGGCGTCGCTGCGGATGTCGATCCGGCACCCGGTCAGCCGTGCGGCGAGGCGGGCGTTCTGCCCCTCCTTGCCGATCGCCAGGGACAGCTGGTAGTCGGGGACGACGACCTGCACGGCCCGCGCCTTGGGGTCGACGACGCGGGCGCTGGAGACGCGGGCCGGGGAGAGCGCGGAGGCGACGAAGGTGGCGTCGTCGTCCGACCAGTCGACGATGTCGATCTTCTCGCCGTTGAGCTCGCTCATCACGTTGCGCACCCGCTGGCCCATCGGGCCGATGCAGGCGCCCTTCGCGTTCAGCCCGGGCACCGACGTACGGACGGCGATCTTGGTGCGGTGCCCGGCCTCCCGGGCCACCGCGAGGATCTCGACGCTGCCGTCGGCGACCTCGGGTGCCTCCAGCGAGAACAGCTTGCGGACCAGGTTCGGGTGGCTGCGCGAGACGGTCACCTGCGGACCGCGGAAGCTGCGGGCCACCGAGACGACGTACGCCTTCAGCCGGCTGCCGTGGACGTAGCGCTCCCCCGGCACCTGCTCGGCCGCCGGCAGCGTGGCCTCGACCTTGCCGATGTCGACCATGACGACGCCGCTGGCGTTGCGCCGCTGGTCGGCCTGGACGATGCCGCTGACGATGTCGCCCTCCCGGCCGGCGTACTCGCCGAAGGTCTGCTCGTGCTCGGCGTCGCGCAGCCGCTGCATGATGACCTGCTTGGCGGTGCTGGCCGCGATCCGTCCGAAGTCACCGGGGGTGTCGTCCCACTCGTGGACGACCTCGCCGTCGGGCCCCAGCTCCTGGGCGAGCACGGCCACCTCACCGCTCTTGCGGTCCACCTGCACGCGCACGTGCTTCGCGGCGCCGTCGGCGTGCCGGTACGCGGTGACCAGGGCGCTCTCGATCGCCTCCAGCACCGTGTCGGCCGGGATGCCCTTCTCCCGCTCGACCGCCTTGAGGGCGGTCACGTCGATGTTCACTTGCTGCCTCCTCGTCGCGGCCGGTCGTCCCGCGGCGCGCGGCGCGGGGCCGGTCGCCCGGTCCGTCCGCTCGCGTCGGCCGCGGGAGCGCCGGCCGGGTCCTGCTCGTGGTCCACCGGGTCGTCGTCCCCGGTGCCGGGGTACGCGCCCTCGTGCTGGTCGTCCTCGTCGTCGTCCTCGTCGTCGCCCTCGTCGTCGGCGCCGTCGTCCTCGCCGTCGTCCTCGCCGTCGTCCTCGCCGTCGTCCTCGCCGGTCGACTCGTCGACCAGGCCGGCGTCGCGGTGCCCGGAGGGGCGGGCGAACTCGATCTGCACCCGCGCCTCGCCGAGCTCGGCCCAGGCGACCGTCCGCTCCCCCGCCGCCTTGCGGACCTGGCCCTTCTTGGCCCCGCCCTTCTGCACCTCGAGCACCACACCCGCGTCGGTGACCCGCAGCACCCGCGCCGCCAGCTGCTCCCGGGATCCGTCCGGGCCCACGGCCACGTCGACCAGCCGGCCGACGTTCCGCCGCCAGTGCCGGGGAGCGGTCAGCGGCCGGTCGACGCCGGGGCTGGTGACCTCCAGCACGTAGGGCGCGCTGCCGAACGCCTCGTCCTCACCGTCGAGCACCTCCGACAGGGCACGGCTGAGCTCGGCGACGTCGTCGAGGCTCACGCCGGCGTCCCGGTCGATGACGACCCGGACCACCGAGCGCTGCCCGGCCGGGCGGACGACCAGCTCCTCCAGGTCGTAGCCGGCGGCGCTGACGACCGGCTCGACCGACGCGGCGAGCTCAGCGGTCGCCCGGTCGTTGGTACGGGCACCTCGGGTGGACACCGGCTGCCTCCTGTCGTCCGTGCGTGCTCGGGTGGTGCGGGCGTCGGGTGGTCGTGCGGGGCGGCGTCACCTCGCGGACCGGGAAACCGGCGCGCGGCGCGGGTGCGGGCGCGTGGGGGGTGAACCGTCAGGCTACCGCCCGCTGGCCGATGTGCTCGCGGCCAGCGACGGACTCCGGCGGCACACCGGTGCGTCACCCCCGGACCGGGGCCGGTCGGCTGCCAGGATGGACGCCGATGTCCGCTGCCGGATCCCCTTCCCTGCCCGCGGGCGCCTTCTCCCGGCGCACCCTGCTCGCGGCCGCCCTGGTCGGCACCGCGGCGACCGCGGTGGCGTGCACCGCCGGCGACGGCGGCGACCCGGCCGACGCGGTCACCCCCCGGCAGGCCGACCAGCTGGCCGCCCAGCTGGCCGTCCAGCGGACCCTGGTGGACGCCTACGAGCAGGCCCTCGCCGCCGACCCCCAGCTGGCCGCCGTCGCGCAGCCCCTGGCCGAGCAGGCCCGCACGCAGCTCGAGCGGCTGCGGGCAGCGGCCCCCGGGGCCGGGGACGGCACCACGCCCCCGGCCGGCGTCGGCCCGGACCCGGACGGGGCGCGGGCGTGGCTGCGCGCCCGGGTGGCCACCGCGGCCGACGCGCACACCGTCGCGGCCCCGACCTTCAGCGGCGCCCGCGCCGCCCTGCTGGGCAGCATCGCCGCCGGGCTGCGCGGCCAGGACGCGCTGCTGGCCTGACCGGTCCGGGGGCGCCTGGACGACGGAGCTGGACGACGGAGCCGGACGACGAGACACGACGAGACGGAGGGCAGCGCGATGGCCGAGGGCACCGACGGCGGGGCACCGGCGAGCGGGTCGGCGACCCCGGCCGACCGGGAGGCGACCGCGCTGCAGGACGCGCTGGCGGCCACCCGCACGGCGATCTGGGGCTACGGGGTCGTCGGGGCCGCCTGGCCCGAGGGGGACCGCGCCGTGGTGGCCGCGGCCGAGGAGGCGCACCGGGACGTCCGCGACGCCCTGCTCACCCTCCTGGCGGCACGCGACCTCGATCCGGTCCCCGCCCAGGCGGCCTACGCGTTGCCCTTCCCGGTGCTCTCCCCGGTGGATGCCGCGGCCCTGGCGGCCACGCTGGAGGAGGGCACGTCCCGCGCCTGGACGTGGCTGCTCGCCCAGGCCGCCGAGCAGGCGACCCGCGAGTTCGCCGTGGCCGAGCTCACCACGGCCGAGCTGCGCGCCGTCGGCTGGCGCACGGCGGCCGGCCGGACACCGGTCACCAGCGCCCTGCCGGGGTTGTAGGCCTCAGCCGAGGTTGCCGAGGAACGTGTCGGCGACGGCGACGGCAGCGCTGCTGGACTGCCCGGCCTCCACCAGGACGGCGAAGGCGATGTCGCCCTGGGGGCCGCCGAGCTGGTAGCCCATGAACCAGCCGTGGGAGTCCGGCGGCGTGCTGGTGCCGAACTCGGCGGTGCCGGTCTTGCCGAAGACCTGACCGCGGTCGCCCAGCGCGGTGGCGGTGCCGCTGAGCACGACCTCCCGCATCAGCGGCCGCAACTGGTCCAGCACGGCGGCGCCGGGCCCGGCCGGTGCCGGGCCGGCGGGCTCCGCGCCGACGACCTCCACCGGGGCGGCCGGGGTGCCGCTGGCGATGCCGGCCGCGACCAGCGCGAGCTGGGCCGGGCTCATCAGCACCTCGCCCTGGCCGATGGCGTCGGCGGCCTTGGTGGTGCCGGTGCTCGTGCTGGGCACCTGGCCGCTGAAGATCCCGACCGGGAGGTCCCACTCCGCGCCGACGCCGTAGGCGGCCGCGGCCTGGGACAGCGCGCCGTCGGGGAGGGTGAGCGCCTGCTGGATGAAGGTGGTGTTGCAGGACGCGGCGAACGCCTCGGTGAAGGGGACGGTGCCCAGGTCGAACTGGTCCTCGTTCTCGAACTCCCGGCCGTCGACGACCGTCGTCCCCGGGCAGGGCACCGGCGTCTGCGGGGTCAGCGCCCCGGCGCTGAGCAGGGCCGTCGCGGTCATCGTCTTCATGCTCGACCCGGGTGGGAACCGACCGGACAGCGCGAACGAGGGGTTGGCCGCCTCGTTGGAGCTGACCGCGAGCAGCTCACCGGTGCCCGGGCGCACCACGACCAGGTGGGTGGCCAGCGGCTGGGTGGCGACCGCGGCGTCCGCGGCGTTCTGCAACGCCGGCACCAGCGGCGTCTGCAGCGGGGTGCCGGGCACCGGGTCGACGGTGGCGACGACCTGGCCGGCGTCGGCGGTGGCCTCGTCGCTGCTGACCACCGAGACGGTGAACCCGGGGGTGCCGGTCAACTGCTCCTGCGCCTGCCGCTGCAGCCCGGAGAGGCCGAGCTGGTCACCGGCGGCGTAGCGCGGCCCGCCGTCGGCCGCGCTCTCGTCCAGCACCTCCTGGGTGGCCGGGCCGACCCGGCCGAGCAGCCCGACCGCGAACCGCGGCGAGGGGGCCAGCAGCCGGGTGCTGGTCGGGAAGACCGCCCCGGGCAGGTCGTAGACCTGGGCCCGGATGGCCTCGAAGTCCGGCCGCCGCAGGGTGATCACCGGCACGAACTGGCCGGCCGGTGCGGCCTGCACGTCGGCGACGATCGCCGCCGCGTCGACCCCCGTCGCCGCGGCCAGTCCCTGGGCCAGCCCGGGGAGGTCGGTCACCTGGGCGGGGTCGACGCCGACGTTGACCACCTCGGTCTCGGCGAACAGCGGGGCGCCGGCGCCGTCGGTGATCGGCGCGCGCTCGGGCAGTGCACGCTCCAGCCGGAGGTGCTGGCCGGCGGCGAGCTCGGGGTGCACCGTCGTGGGCTCGGCGACCACCTCCCAGCGGTCGTCGCGCTCGGTGAGCGCGAGGGTGGCCGGGTACTCCCAGTCGGGGGCCGCGGTCAGGTCCCAGGTGGCCGTCCAGTCGACGGTCGCCGCGCCGTCGTCGGCGACCTGCACCTCGCCCACGTCGGCCGACAGCTGGGCACCGGGCAGGTCGGCGGCGGTCTGCTCCAGCAGGGCCGTGGCGGCCGCGGGGTCGGTGGTCCGGCCCGCCGCACCGGCCGTGTCGCCGGACGTCCAGTCCGCCAGGAACGCCTCGGCCGCGGCTCGGACATCGGCGGAGGAGTCCCCCGAGCAGCCGGCCAGCAGGGGTCCGAGCAGCAGCACCGCCGCCCCCGCGACCGCCGTCGCCCGTCCCGCCGTCGATCCCGTCGCCGTTCCCCGTGCGCGCACCCACCCACCCTGGCAGACACCGGCCGTCCAGCCGAGACCGTCGCACCACCCGCCCCTCGACTCACAGGGGCGGCAGGGCTCAGAAGAGGACCGAGGCGTAGGTGCCGACCTGCTGGAAGCCGACCCGCTCGTAGGCGGCGCGCGCGACCCGGTTGTAGTCGTTGACGTAGAGGCTCACCACGGGGGCGATCGCCGTGCGCGCGTACTCGACGACGGCGGCGGTGCCGTGCCGGCCGATCCCCTGCCCCCGCAGGTGGGGCGCGACCCACACGCCCTGCACCTGGCAGGCCGCCCGGGAGACCGCGCCGACGTCGGCCTTGAACAGCACCTGACCGTCCTCGATCCAGGCCAGCGCCTGCCCGGCCCGGACCAGCTCGGTCACCCGGGCGCGGTAGCCGGCGCCGCCGTCGACCCGCAGCGGGCTGACCCCGACCTCCTCGGTGAACATGGCCACCGCGGCGGGCAGCAGGGTGTCGAGCTCGGCGAGCCGGACCGGGCGCACCCGGGCATCGGGGGCCACGGCCGGTGGGCCGTCGATGGCCAGCAGGGGCTGGTGGGCCCGGACCTCGCGCGCCGGGCCCCACGAGGGCTCCAGCAGCTCCCACAGCGGCAGCACGGCCGCCGCCGGCCCGACCACGGTCGAGCAGCGTCGGCCGGCGCGACGGGCGCGCGCGGCGAAGGCGGTGGCCGCGGCCTGCTCGGCGCCCGGACGGGCGAAGGGGATCAGGTTCGCCCCGGCCAGGCAGACGGCGTCCAGCCGCCGTCCCGAGTACAGGCCCCACAGCGGGGCGCCCAGGGCGGCGGCCGCCGTCCCGTAGACCTCGACCCGGCCGGCCAGCATGCAGGCCGCGACCGGGTCGGTGGCCAGCAGCTCCCGGACGGCGGCCTCGTCGGCGGCCTCCAGGACCCGTGCCGACGGCGCGCGCAGCACCAGGCTCCCCCGTTCCGGTCCGGTGGGGTCAGGAGACGTTGACGACGGGCGGCCCCGAGGGGGTGCCGTCGGCCACCTGCTCGGCGGCGATGCGCATGGCCTCCTCGATGAGGGTCTCCACGATCATCGACTCCGGCACGGTCTTGACCACCTCGCCCTTGACGAAGATCTGGCCCTTGCCGTTGCCGGAGGCGACACCGAGGTCGGCCTCGCGGGCCTCGCCCGGCCCGTTGACGACGCAGCCCATGACGGCGACGCGCAGCGGCACCTCCATGCCCTCCAGCCCCGCGGTGACCTCGTCGGCGAGCTTGTAGACGTCCACCTGGGCCCGGCCGCAAGACGGGCAGCTGACGATCTCCAGGCCGCGCTGGCGGAGGTTGAGCGACTCCAGGATCTGGTTGCCGACCTTGACCTCCTCCGCCGGCGGGGCGGAGAGGGAGACCCGGATCGTGTCGCCGATGCCCTGGGAGAGCAGCGCACCGAAGGCGACCGCGGACTTGATGGTGCCCTGGAAGGACGGGCCGGCCTCGGTCACCCCCAGGTGCAGCGGGTAGTCGCACTGGGCGGCCAGCAGCTCGTAGGCGCGCACCATGACCACCGGGTCGTTGTGCTTGACCGAGATCTTGATGTCCCGGAAGTCGTGCTCCTCGAACAGCGAGCACTCCCACAGCGCCGATTCGACCAGCGCCTCCGGGGTGGCCTTGCCGTACTTGGCCAGCAGCCGCTTGTCCAGCGAGCCGGCGTTGACGCCGATCCGGATCGGGGTGCCGGCGTCCTTGGCCGCCCGGGCGATCTCGCCGACCTTGTCGTCGAACTTCTTGATGTTGCCGGGGTTCACCCGCACGGCGGCGCACCCGGCGTCGATCGCCGCGAACACGTACCGCGGCTGGAAGTGGATGTCGGCGATCACCGGGATCTGCGACTTCCGGGCGATGATCGGCAGCGCCTCGGCGTCGTCGGTGTCGGGCACCGCGACCCGGACGATCTGGCAGCCCGAGGCGGTCAGCTCGGCGATCTGCTGGAGGGTGGCGTTGATGTCGGCGGTCTTGGTGGTGCACATCGACTGGACGCTCACCGGGGAGTCGCTGCCGACACCGACGCCCCCCACGTCGAGCTGACGGGTCTTGCGCCGGGGCGCGAGGACCGGTGGAGGAGCTGCGGGCATGCCGAGACTGACGGGGGTCGCCATGCCGGTCAGTATCCCCCTGCCCGCCACCCCGGCGCCGCCGCGTCGGGTGTGACCGTCACCGTGCCGGTCGGCCGCGCCGGTCAGCGCAGCGTGATCGGGTTGACCACGTCGGCGACGACCAGCAGCAGCGACAGCAGCACGAAGGCCCCGGCGACGACGTAGGCCACCGGCATCAGCCGGGCGATGTCGAACGGGCCGGGGTCGGGCCGGCCGCGCAGCCGGGCGACGGTGGACCGGGCCTTCTCGTACAGCGCGCCGGCCACGTGCCCGCCGTCCAGCGGGTACATCGGCAGCAGGTTGAACAGGAAGAGGATGAGGTTGAGGCTGGCCAGCATCCCGACGAAGAAGCTGATCTTCGTCGTGGTGGTGAAGCCCTCGAAGGAGAACGCCTCGCCGGAGAGCCGGCCGACACCGACCAGCCCGATCGGCCCCTCGCGGTCGCGCTCCTCGCCCATGAACGTCGCCCGGAACAGCTGCGGGATGCGCTCGGGGATGCCGATCAGCCGCTGCACCGACTCGGTGACCACGTCGCCGAAGAAGCCGGGCAGCCGGCTCAGCGGCTGCCGCACGTACGTCTCCGCGGACTGGACGCCCAGGTACCCGACCTCGGCGATCGCGTCGGGGCTGCCGTCGCCGTCGGGGTCGGTGTAGACGGTGTTCCGGATCGGGGTGACGGTCAGCTCGAACTGCCGGGTGTCCCCGTCGTCCTCCCGGGCGACGGTCAGGTCCAGCGGCTCGCCCGCGCTGGCCTGGACGGTGTCGACCAGCGCGTCCCAGGCGTCCTCGGGTGCCTCGGGCAGCGGCTCACCGTCGACGGCCAGGATCGTGTCGCCGGCCCGGAGACCCGCCTCGGCGGCCGGCCCGGCCGGGGGCAGCGCGCAGTCGGCCGAGCCTTCGTCGCACAGCTCGCCGGCCGGGGTGATCGGCACCTGGCACGGATCCTCCGCGGTCGCGCTGGCCGCACCGGCGGGGAGCACGCACGCGGGCACGGCCTGCAGGGTCGGGCTCACCGTCGGCAGGCCGATCCCGAGCAGCAGGACCAGGAAGAGGAGGACGGCCAGCACCAGGTTGTGGAACGGCCCGGCGGCCATCACGATCACCCGCTGCCACCAGGGCTTCTTGTAGAACACCCGGTTGCCGTCGCTGGGCAGCACGTCGTTGAGCGCGGCGCCGCGGACCTCGGCGATGAAGCTGCGCATCCGGGTGGCGCGCTTGCTCTCGCCCTCCTCGGCCGGCGGGATCATGCCGACGATCCGGATGTAGCCGCCCAGCGGGACGGCCTTGATGCCGAACTCGGTCTCCCCGCGGCGGCGCGACCACACCGTCGGGCCGAAGCCGACGAAGAACTGCGGCACCCGCATGCCGAACTTCCGGGCCCAGAAGTAGTGCCCGAACTCGTGGAAGCCGATGCTGAACAGCAGCCCGACGGCGAAGGCGACGATCCCGAGGACCGTCAGCAGGAACCCGCTCAGCTCAGCTCCCTTGTCCGATGCCCTGGCCTCGAGTGTTGTGGCCGATGGCGGCGCGGGCGTGCTCCCGGGCCCACCTCTCGGCGGCCAGCACGTCCTCGACGCAGGTGGGTGCGCCGAGGTCCGGCGCGGCGTCGAGGGTACGCGCGATGACCTGCACGATCGCTGGGAACGACAGGTGTCCGGCGGTGAATGCCGCGACCGCCTCCTCGTTGGCCGCGTTGTACAGCGCCGGGACGACGCCGCCGGTCTCACCCGCCTGCCGGGCCAGCCGCACCGCCGGGAACACCTGCTCGTCCAGCGGGGCGAACTCCCAGGTGCTCGCGGTCGACCAGTCCAGCGCCGGCTGCACGTCGGGCAGCCGCTCGGGCCAGGCCAGCGCCAGCGCGATCGGCAGCCGCATGTCCGGAGGGCTGGCCTGCGCGATCGTGGCGCCGTCGGTGAAGGTGACCATCGAGTGCACGATCGACTGGGGGTGCACCACCACGTCGATGTCGGCGTACGGGATGCCGAAGAGCAGGTGCGCCTCGATGAGCTCCAGGCCCTTGTTGACCAGGGTGGCCGAGTTGATGGTGACCACCGGCCCCATGTCCCAGGTGGGGTGGGCGAGCGCCTCCTGCGGGGTGACGCCGGCGAGCTCGGCGGCGGTGCGCCCGCGGAACGGGCCGCCGCTGGCGGTGAGCACCAGCCGGGCCACCTCCCCCTCCGCGCCGGCCCGGAGGCACTGGGCCAGCGCGGAGTGCTCGGAGTCGACCGGCACCAGTTGGCCGGGGGCGGCCGCCGCCGTCACCAGGGCCCCACCGGCGACCAGCGACTCCTTGTTCGCCAGGGCCACCGTGCGCCCGGCCGCGAGCGCGGCGAGCGTCGGGCCCAGCCCGATGGACCCGGTGATGCCGTTGAGGACGACGTCGGCGGGGCGGGCGGCGAGCTCCTCCGCCGCCCGCGGGCCGGCCAGGATCTCCGGCAGCGCGTACCTGCCCTGCGCCCAGCCCCGCTGCTGCGCGGCCGCGTAGAAGGCCAGCTGGAGGTCCTGCGCCGCGGTGGCCCGCGCGATCGCCACCGTGCGCACGCCCAGC
This sequence comes from Modestobacter sp. SYSU DS0904, assembly GCF_054051115.1. Taxonomy (NCBI): domain Bacteria; kingdom Bacillati; phylum Actinomycetota; class Actinomycetes; order Geodermatophilales; family Geodermatophilaceae; genus Modestobacter; species Modestobacter sp. SYSU DS0904. The sequence continues at coordinate 28,251 of NZ_JBJHAQ010000008.1, forward strand.
GTCAGCGCCTGCTCGGCCAGCAGGGCGACGTCGCCGCCGCCGGCCGCCAGGCCGGTGATCTGCAGCCGGTCGGGGTTCTGCCGGGCGACGGCGATCGCCTGCCGGCCGATCGACCCGGTCGACCCCAGCACGGTCACGGTCCGGGGTTGGCTGCTGCGGATCTCACTCACGGACCGATCCTGTCAGGACCCGCCGCACCGTCCGCCGGGTGCGCGCCGGCCGCGCCTGGCAAGATGGCGCCCGTGAGCGAGCACAGCGGCCGGGGACAGGGCCACCAGACCAGCGCCCGGGTGGTCGAGCAGTCCGAACGTGAGGAGGGCATCGTCCGCGCGGGCGAGGCCCCCATCACCCACGAGACCCCCGAGGACTGGGGGTGGCACGGCGAGGCCGGCAAGTGGGGCCGCATCGGCGGCTGGTTCATGGTCCTGGTGGTGCTGGCCTTCCTGTTCGGCAACCACGACGGCCAGGTCGAGAACCTGTGGATCGTCGGCTTCGCGCTGTACCTGGCCGGGCTGCTGGTCTGGGACGCGCGGCGGCGCAAGAACGCCTGGCGCTCACGCTGAGGAAGGACCTCACTGCTCCCCACGACTCGCAGGCTCGCCGCGGTCCCCTGCAGTGAGGCCTGACCGACCGGCCCGTCCCCTCCGGGGGCGGGCCGTCGTCGTCCCCGGGCAGGTCAGGCGACCGAGACGCCGATCGCCAGGCCGATGAGGTAGGTGGCACCGGCCGCCAGCGCGCCGAACAGCAGCTGACGGAGCCCGGCGGACCACCACGGGCGCGGGGTGAAGCGGGAGGAGAGGGCGCCGGCCACGGCCAGGCCCAGTCCGCCGCTGGCCAGCGCGGCCCACAGCAGCGGGAAGCCCAGCAGGTAGGGCAGCACGGGTACCAGCGCCCCGACCGCGAAGGTCAGGAACGAGGAGACCGCGGCGACCCGCGGCGAGGGGCGGTCGTCCGCGCTCACCCCCAGCTCGGCCAGCACGTGCAGCCGGAGGGCGGCCTCCGGGTCGCGGGACAGCTGGGTCGCCACCTGGTCGGCCAGGTCGTCGTCGACGCCGCGCTCGCGCAGCAGCGCGACCAGCTCGGCCCGCTCACCCGCGGGGTTGCGCTCGAGCTCACCGCGTTCCTTGGCGACCTCGAGCTCCAGCTGCTCGTTCTGGGTGCGCACGGAGGTGTACTCCCCCAGCGCCATCGAGATGGCCCCGGCCACCAGGCTCGCCACCCCGGACAGCACGACGGTGCGCGCGGCCGCGCCCCCGGCGCCCACGCCGGCCACCAGCGCGGTGTTGGTGACCAGCCCGTCCATCGCGCCGAAGACCGCCGCGCGCAGCCAGCCGCCGGAGACGTCCGCGTGGGTGTGCTCGGGGGCGCCTGGCCCCGGGAGCACCCCCGGGGCGGTCACGCCTGGTCCGACTCGGACCCGAGCGGGACACCCTCCTCGACCCCGGGGGTCGCCACCGCGACGCTGGGCACACCCTCGACCCGGTCGGCAGCGGCGAGCTGCCCGCAGGCGCCGTCGATGTCCTGGCCGCGGGTGTCGCGCACCGTCGTCGGCACGCCGGCGGCGCGGAGCCGGGCGACGAACTCGCGCTGGGCCGGCAGCGGGCTGGCGTCCCACTTGCTGCCCGGGGTCGGGTTGAGCGGGATCAGGTTCACGTGCGCCAGCCGCTTCGCCAGCAGCTTCCCGAGCAGGTCGGCCCGGAACGGCTGGTCGTTGATGTCCCGGATCAGCGCGTACTCGATCGAGTACCGGCGACCGGTGCGGCGGGCGAAGTCGTCGGCGGCGCCGAGCACCTCCTCGACGTCCCAACGGGTGTTGATCGGCACCAGCGTGTCGCGCAGCTCGTCGTCGGGGGCGTGCAGGCTGACCGCCAGGGTGACGTTGAGCCCCTCCTCGGTGAGCTTGCGGATGGCCGGGACCACCCCGACCGTCGAGACGGTCACCGAACGCTGGGCCAGGCCCAGCCCGTGGGGAGCCGGGGTCAGCAGCGCATCGAGCGTCTTGCGCACCCGGGCGTAGTTGGCCAGCGGCTCGCCCATGCCCATGAAGACGACGTTGGACAGCCGGCCGGGCCCGCCGGGGATCTCCCCGTTGGCCATCGCCGCGGCCGCGGCCACCGCCTGGCCGATGATCTCCGCGGCGGAGAGGTTGCGGGTCAGGCCGCTCTGGCCGGTGGCGCAGAAGGGGCAGGCCATGCCGCAGCCGGCCTGGCTGGAGATGCACACCGTGGCCCGGTCCGGGTAGCGCATGAGCACGCTCTCCACCAGCGCCCCGTCGTGCAGCCGCCAGAGGGTCTTGCGGGTGCGGCCGCCGTCGGCGGACTGGTGCCGCACCGGCGTGAGCAGCCCGGGCAGCAGTGCCTCGGTGAGGTCGGCGCGGGCCGCTGCCGGCAGGTCGGTCATCAGCTGCGGATCGGTGACGCCGGCGTAGTAGTGCCGCGCCAGCTGGTCGGCGCGGAACGCCGGCTGGCCGAGCTCGGCCACGGCGGCGCGCGCCTCCTCGCGGGTGAGATCGGCGAGGTGGCGGGGCGGCTTGGTGCGGCGCGGGGCGTCGAAGACCAGGGGGAGAGCAGTCATGGCGTCCTCCATGCTCCCACTCCCCCGGCCTCCGCGGTGCCCGCGCACCGTGAGATGGCTCCCCCGGTGGGGTCAGCGGGCCAGCGCCGCCGCGAGCGGGAGGTCCTGCTCCGGCGTGTCCGGGCCGGGCGGAGCGGGCGGCGTGGCCGGGCTGCCGCCGGACGGCGGCGCGCTGGTCGTGGGCATCGGCGGGCTGGTCGACTCGGGAGTCCCGGTCGGGGTCGGCGCCCCGGGCGTCGTCGGAGTGGACGTCGGCGTGTCCGTCGGGGTCGGGGTCGGCGTCGGGGTCGGGGCCGGCGTCTGGATCGGCGTCGGGAGCGGCACCCCCGGCGGGGGGGCGGTGACGAGGGGCGGGGCCGGCGGCAGCGGCGGGACGGACGGCAGCGGGGCCGGCGGGCCCAGCGGGACCGGCGGCATGGCCCGGCGGGTCACCGGCCCGGTGTTCACCGCCGACGGCGGAGGCGGAGCCGGGGCCGCGGGGGGCTGCATCGACGGTGCGACGACGGGCCGCTGCCCCGCGGGGTCGACGACCACCCGCGCCGGGGCACCGCGGAGCTGTGCGTCCCCCCGGGCGGCCACCGCGGGACGGGGCTCGGCCTGGGCAGTCACCGGGGCCGTGGCCGTCGCGGTTGCCGGGGCCGGGGCCGGCAGGGTCGGCTCCCCCGCGGGGGGCACCGTCCGGTCGGCTCCCGGTACCGCGGTGGACCGGCCAGGGCTGCTGGGCGAGGAGCTGGGCACGCTCCGCCCGGGCGTCCCGACGGTGTCCCGGGCGACCGCGGCCACCGTCGGCTCCGCGTCGTCCCCACCACCGAGTGCGGCGACGATGCCGAACACCCCGGCGATCAGCAGGACCAGCAGCGGCACCAGGATCCGGGCCCGACGGCGCGGACGCACCGGCGGGCTCACCACCGACGGCACCGGTGGGGCGGCCGGCAGTGCGGCGGCCGGCGCGGCCGCCGGGGTGGGCGGCCACGCGGCGGCGGCCTCGACCGCGAGCAGCTCGTCGGCGAGGCGGGCGGCGGCCTGCGCCACCTCGGCGCGGACGGCGGCCCGCTCCTCCTCGGCCCGGCGCAGGGCGGCGAGCTCCGCGTCGAGCTCGGCGGCGGCGAGGATCAGGTCGGTGCGCTGCGCGGCGGTGCCCGGCTCGGGTTCCGGCTCCACCGTCTCGGGCTCTGTCGTCTCGGGCTCTGTCGTCTCGGGCTCTGTCGTCTCGGGCTCTGTCGTCTCGGGCTCTGTCGTCTCGGGCTCTGTCGTCTCGGGCTCTGTCGTCTCGGGCTCGACCACCTCGGGCCCGACCACCTCAGGCTCGACCGCTTCGGGCTCTGTCGTCTCGGGCTCGACCGCCTCGGGCTGGACCTGGTCGGCCGCGGCCTCCTCGGGGGCCTCCGCGATCCAGCTGGGCAGCCACGCCTCGTCCCAGGCGTCGCGCGGCTCGGGCTCCACGGTGGGCTCGGCAGGCTGCGCGGGCTCGGCGGCTTGCGGCGCCGGCAGCTGGTCGGAGGAGGCCCTCGGCCCGGCGTCCGGCGGGGCCTCGACGGCGTTCGGGACGTCGCCGACGGCAGCTCGCGGCTGCGACAGCTCCTGGCCCGTCGCCCGCGAGCGCTCGACCTCCGGTCGGCGCGACCCCACACCCACTCCTCACCGGCGACCGTGTCCCCGGCCGCCGGAGCGCGACCGGTCCCGTCCACCGTGGCTGCGATGCTCCCGTGCGAGGGGCCGCCGGCCCGGCGTGACGGGGCGGTCACATCTGACGACGCGCGTCAGACCTTTGGTGAGGTCTCGCCAGCAGCGGTGCCCGCGGCGTGCTGCCGGATCCAGGTGTGCATCGCGATACCGGCGGCCACCCCGGCGTTGAGCGAGCGGGTGGAGCCGTACTGGGCGATGGAGACGGTGAGCGCCGCCCCGGCCGACGCCGCCGGGGTGAGCCCGGGCCCTTCCTGCCCGAACAGCAGCAGGCAGGCGCGGGGCAGCTCGACCGTCTCCAGGGGCACCGCGCCCGGACCGTTGTCGACCCCCACCACGACCAGGCCGGCCGCGTCGGCGTGGGCGAGCAGCGCCGCCACGTCGGCGTGGTGGCGCAGGTGCTGGTAGCGGTCGGTGACCATCGCCCCCCGACGGTTCCACCGGCGCCGGCCCACCACGTGCACCTCCGCGGCGAGGAAGGCGTTGGCGGTGCGCACCACCGTGCCGATGTTCAGGTCGTGCTCGAAGTTCTCGATCGCGACGTGGAACGGGTGCCGCCGGCGGTCGAGGTCGGCGACGATCGCCTCCAGCCGCCAGTAGCGGTACCGGTCGACGACGTTGCGCCGGTCACCGGCGGCGAGCAGCTCCGGGTCGTACCGCGGATCGGCAGGCCAGGGACCGGGCCACGGCCCGACCCCGACCGTCGACCCCCACTCGGTGGGTCCCGGTCCGCTCTCCCCGTCCCCGGCGTCCTGCTGCTCGGCCACCGGCGCATGCTGCCATCCCCGCGCCCGCTGCCCGGTGCCGGCCGCGTCCGGGGCGCCGGGCAGAGTGGCCCGGTGAGCGAGGGCGTCCTGGTGCACCTGATCGAGCCGGCCGACTGGCGGGCGGCGCTGGACACCGGGGCGGTGAGCCCACCGTCGCTCGCCGACGCCGGGTTCGTGCACCTGTCGGCGCCGGATCAGGTGCACCTGCCGGCACAGCGGCTGTACCCGGACCGCCGGGACGTCGTGGTCCTGGTCGTCGACCCGGCCCGGCTGACCGACCCGGTGCGCTGGGAGCCCGGTGTGCCCGGGGACCCGGCGGGCATGCGCTTCCCGCACCTGTTCGGGCCGTTGCCGACCTCCGCCGTCGTCGCGGTGGTGCCGTGGCTGCCGGGCCGGCCGCTGGAGCTGCCCGCCCCCGGGGACGCGCTCGGCCGGGCCCGGGCCCGGGCGCTGGCGGTCTCGGTCGCCACCCGGCGGTCCGCGCAGCTGCGGCCGGTGCCCGGCGGCCTCGCCGTGGCCGACCCGGCGTTCCGGCACTCACGGGACGACAACCGGGTGCTGTTCACCGCCGCGGTCGACGCCGGGGCGGTCGAGGAGCAGACCGCCTCGGTGGCCGCCGCCGCGGGCTGGCCGGCGCAGGCAGCCACCCTGCTGCACCCCGCCGCCGGGGTGGCCGCCCAGGAGCTGGCCCGCCGGGGCTGGGACGTCTCCCCCACCGTGGCCATGGCCCGGCGGGCCCCGTTCCCCACCGGTGCCGACGGTCCCGCCGAGGTCGTCCAGCAGGACCTGGTGCACGAGTTCTGGGCGCGGTCGTGGCGACGGGAGCTGGCCGGTTCGGGTCTCCCGCTGACGGAGGTGGTGGCCCAGCTCGTCGGCCGCGAGCACCGCAACGACCGGGTGGTGCAGGTGACCGACCTGGTGGTGCGGGACTCCGGGCGGGTGGTCGCGGCGGCCCAGCTGCGGGTCGACGGGGCCACCGCGTCGGTGGAGTCCGTGGTCACCGACCCGGCCGCGCGGCGGCGCGGGTTCGGCGACGCGCTGCTGTCGGCCGCGCTCGCGCGGGCCGGCGCGGCCGGGTGCGACCTCGTCGTGCTGGACGCCGCGGCGCTGGACTGGCCGCGGCAGTGGTACGCCCGGCGCGGCTTCTCCGTGGTGGGGCGCAGCTGGGAGGCCGTCCGCGCCTGATCAGGCGCGGACGGCCTGATCAGGCCGGGACGACCAGGGACAGCACCAGCCACGCGACGACGGCCGAGGGCAGCAACGAGTCCATCCGGTCCATCAGCCCGCCGTGACCGGGCAGCAGGTTGCCCATGTCCTTGATGCCGAGGTCGCGCTTGATCAGCGACTCACCGAGGTCGCCCAGCGTGGCGGTGAGCGCGATCGCGACGCCGAACAGCACGCCACCCCACCAGGGACCGTGGAAGGTCAGCGTGACCAGCAGGACGCCGACGACCACGCAGGCGGCGACCGAACCGGCCAGCCCCTCCCAGGACTTCTTCGGGCTGATGCTCTTCGCCAGCGGGCGCTTCCCGAACACCACGCCGGCGGCGTACCCGCCGGTGTCGCTGCACACGACGGTCACGATGAACGCCAGCACGCGGGCGACCCCGTCGTCGGGGACCAGCAGGAGGACGGCGAACCCGGCCAGCAGCGGGACGTACAACGCGACCAGGACAGCGGCGGAGGCATCGCGCAGGTAGCCCACCGGCCCGTCACCGAGGCGCCAGAGGACCACCGCGAACACCGTCAGCAGGAAGCCGACGACCAGCCCGGATGGGCCACGGGTCCAGGCGAGCGCCGTCATCGCGAGCGCACCGACGAGCACCGGGGGCAGCGGCGGGCGGTGGCCACCGGCCTGCAGCGCCCGACCCAGCTCCACCACGCTGACCAGCACGGCCGCCGTGATCACCAGCAGGAACGCCGGGCGCCACACGAGCAGGGTGGCGATGACCACCGCGCCCAGGCCCAGCGCCACCCCGATCGCCGACCCCAGGTCCCGGCCGGCGCGGCCTGCACCGCTCGGCGTCTCCTTCGGCGGCTCACCGGTCACCTCGGCGCCGGGTGCGCCGGGGACCGCGGTCAGCGGCGCGTGGTCCTCCGCGTCGTCCTCCGCGCGGTCCCCCGCGCCGTCGTCTGCGTCGTCCCGCGGCCGTTCGTCGTCCGGGGGGCTCGGGTCCGCGTCCGGCGTCGAGGACCGCGGCCGGCTCGGGGTCGGGGGCACCGGCGGCCGGCCGACCCGCGGCTGCGAGTCGGTACCGGGGCCGTCGGCCGGCGGCTGGGCGGCGGTCACCGGCTCGTCGGGCGACCAGCCCGGCTCGGCGACGCCGGCCCGGCCGCGGGCAGGCTCACGCTCCGGACCCTCGGGTCCGGTTCGTGACGGGAAGCGGGACACCGCGCAGGTCCGAGGGGATCAGACGTCGAGGAGCTCGGTCTCCTTGTTCTTCATCGCTTCGTCGATGGCCGCCACGTGCGTGGCGGTGAGGTCGTCGAGCTCCTTCTCCGCGCGGCGCACGTCGTCCTCACCGGCCTCGCCGTCCTTGGCGATGCGGTCCAGCTCCTCCTTGGAGCGGCGGCGGATGTTGCGGATGGCGACCTTGGCGTCCTCGCCCTTGGCGCGGGCCTGCTTGACCAGGTCGCGACGCCGGTCCTCGGTCAGCTGCGGGAAGACCACCCGGATCAGCGTGCCGTCGTTGGTCGGGTTGACCCCGAGGTCGGAGTCGCGGATCGCCCGCTCGATGGCCTGCAGCTGGCTCATGTCGTAGGGCTTGATGACCGCCATCCGCGCCTCGGGCACGGAGATCGAGGCCATCTGCGGCACCGGGGTGTAGGCGCCGTAGTAGTCGACCGCGATCTTGTTGAACATGGACGGCGCGGCGCGGCCGGTGCGCACGGAACCGAGGTCCTCGCGGGCGACCGACAAGGCCTTGTCCATCCGCTCCTCGGCGTCGAGCAGGGTGTCGTCGATCACGGTTCTCTCCTCCTGCGGCGGCTGCCGCCGTGCTGGCCGTCTGGTCGATCGGCGTTCAGCCGACCGGTACCCGGGTCGGGGCTCGGCGACCATCGCCCGCCCGGGAGCCGGCCGGTCAGGCCGGCTGGCTGATCAGGGTCCCGATCTTCTCACCTGCGACGGCCCGGGCGATGTTCCCCTCACGGAGCAGGTTGAACACGACGATCGGCATGCGGTTGTCCATGCAGAGGCTGATCGCCGTGGCGTCGGCGACCCCGAGCTGCTTGGCCAGCACCGTGGCGTAGTCCAGCTCCTCGTACATGGTGGCGGCCGAGTTCCGCCGCGGGTCGTCGTCGTAGACGCCGTCGACGCCGTTCTTGGCCATCAGCAGCACCTGGCAGCCGATCTCCAGCGCGCGCTGGGCGGCGACGGTGTCGGTGGAGAAGTAGGGCATCCCGGCGCCGGCGCCGAAGATGACCAGCCGCCCCTTCTCCATGTGCCGGACGGCCTTGCGGGGGATGTAGGGCTCGGCGACCTGACCCATGGTGATCGCGGTCTGCACCCGCGTCTCGAGGCCGATCTGCTCGCAGAAGGCCTGCAGGGCCAGCGCGTTCATCACCGTGCCGAGCATGCCCATGTAGTCGGCGTGCCGGCGGTCCATGCCCGCCTGCGCCAGCTCGGCGCCGCGGAAGAAGTTGCCGCCGCCGACCACGACGGCCACCTGGGTGCCGCTGTGGACGACCTCGGCGAGCTGCCCGGCGATGTTGTGCACGATGCTGCCGTCGACCCCGACGCTGCCGCCGCCGAACGCCTCACCGGAGAGCTTGAGCAGGACCCGCCGGTAGCCGCTGCCGTCGGTCGGCGCGGAGGCGGCGGGCGCGAAGAGCAGGCCCTCCGGGTTGCTGGCGGCGGTCGTCTCGGTCACAGGTGTCCTTCGCGTCGGGGTGGTCGGTGCTCGATCCTGCCGCATGCCCGGTGCGGGGTCCTCCGCACCTGGGGCCGGACAGGCCACCGGCCCCGTTCCGGGGAGGAACGGGGCCGGCGGCGACGTGCTGGAACGGCCCTGTCGCAGGGCCCCGCCCCGAGCCTGCGAGGGGTGGGGGGCGACGGGGTCCTTCGTCAGGCCTGGCCGACCTCGAACCGGGCGAACCGGTCGATGGTCAGGCCGGCGTCGCCGATGACCTGCTTGACGGTGCGCTTCGGCTCGGTGATCGAGGGCTGCTCGAGGAGCACGAAGTCCTTGAAGTAGGAGTTCACCCGGCCTTCGACGATCTTGGCGATCGCCTGCTCGGGCTTGCCCTCCTCCTTCGCCGTCTGCTCGGCGACCCGGCGCTCGGTCTCCACCGCCTCGGCGGGGACCTCCTCGCGGGTCAGGTAGCGGGGACGGGCCGCGGCGATGTGCATCGCCACGGCGCGGGCCGCGTCCTCGTCGCCGCCGGAGTACTGCACCGCGACACCGATGGCCGGGGGCAGGTCGGTGGCGCGCTTGTGCAGGTAGACGGCCGTGGTGCCCTCGAAGAGGGCGAAGCGGGAGAGGACGAGCTTCTCGCCGATGCGGGCCGACTCGGACTCGATGAGCTTCTCGACCGTCTGGCCGTCGACCTCGGTGGCCAGCAGCGCCGGGACGTCGGCCGGCTTCTGGGCCAGGACGATGTCCAGGAGCTTGTCGCCCAGGGCGACGAAGTCGGAGTTCTTGGCGACGAAGTCGGTCTCGCAGTCGAGCTCGAGCAGGGCACCGCCCTTGCTGACCACGATGCCGTTGGTCGTCGAGCGCTCCAGGCGCTTGCCGACGTCCTTGGCGCCCTTGATCCGCAGCAGCTCGACGGCCTTGTCGTACTCGCCGTCGGCCTCGGTCAGGGCCTTCTTGGCGTCCATCATCCCGGCGCCGGTGGCGTCGCGGAGACGCTTGACGTCGGCTGCGGTGAAGGCGGGCATGTCACTTCCTCTGGTCTGGTGGAACAGGGTGCGGACGTGCGGCGGCGCCGCTCCCCGGGTGCTGGGGAGCGGCGCCGACCGGTCAGCCGTTCTGGGCGTTCTGGGTGCCGGTGGCGGTGTCGCCGGTGGCGGGCACGCCCTCGACCGGGGCGACCTCGTCGGCGGTGACGGTCGGCGGGGCGGCCGGCGTCTCGGGCAGCTCGGTGGCCGGGGCCGCCGGGGCCTCGACAGCCGGGGCCTCGGCGGCCGGGGCGTCACCGGACTGGCCGGTGAGCAGCTCGCGCTCCCAGTCGGCCAGCGGCTCGGCCGCGGCACCGGCCGGGGCGCCGTCCTCGGTGCGGCCGGCGTTGGCCTGCGCGGCCGAGCGGGCCATCAGGCCCTCAGCGACGGCGTCGGCGATCACGCGGGTGAGCAGCGCGGTGCTGCGGATCGCGTCGTCGTTGCCCGGGATCTTGTAGTCGACCTCGTCGGGGTCGCAGTTGGTGTCGAGGATCGCGACGACCGGGATGCCCAGCTTCCGGGCCTCGCCGACGGCGATGTGCTCCTTCTTGGTGTCCACGATCCAGACGGCGCTGGGCACCTTCTGCATGTCGCGGATGCCGCCGAGGGAGCGCTCGAGCTTGGCCTTCTCGCGGGAGACGACCAGCTGCTCCTTCTTGGAGAGGCTGACCAGCGCGCCGGTCTGCTCGAGGTCCTCGAGCTCCTTGAGCCGGGCCAGACGCTTGTAGACCGTCTGGAAGTTGGTGAGCATGCCGCCCAGCCAGCGCTGGTTCACGTAGGGCATGCCGACGCGGGTCGCCTGCTCGGCGATGACCTCCTGCGCCTGGCGCTTGGTCCCGATGAACATGATCGAACCGCCGTGGGCGACGGTCTGCTTCACGAACTCGTAGGCCTGGTCGATGTAACCCAGCGTCTGCTGGATGTCGATGATGTAGATGCCGTTGCGCTCGGTGAAGATGAAGCGCTTCATCTTCGGGTTCCAGCGACGGGTCTGGTGCCCGAAGTGGACCCCGCTGTCGAGCAGGTTCTTCATGCTGACGACTGCCACGAGGCGCCGCCTTCCTTCTCGTGCGCGGACGGCCGGGGCCGGGCCGCGCTGTGCCGGTTGTCGCGGGCACCGGGTGGTGCGCCGCCCTGGTGTCCGGATCGCGTCACCGACCCGTCGCGAGGACGGGACCGAGGTGACGAGCTCCCCGCCGGGCTCGTCGAGGTGCACGAGCAGCGGGACGCGGACACGCGAAGTCGACCCGCCGGAGCGAGCCGCATCGGCAAGCATACGCGGTCGGGAGGGACGCCCCGCGCGGGTCGTCCCCAGGGCCGCCCGCCGTCCACAACCGTGGCGGCCGGCCACCCTGCGGGCGGAACGGGCACCAGGGTCGGCGGGGTGACCGTCGCCCGTCTGCTCGTGCTGCTCGCCGTCGTCGCCGGTGCCGCGCTGGGGCCCGGCGCGGCGGCGGCCCGGCCCGCTCCCCCGACCGCTCCGTCACCCGCCGCACCGTCCACGGCGGCGGTCCCGGCCGGGGTGTGGGGCTGGCCGCTGCCGGGCGCCCCCGAGGTGTCCCGGGCCTTCGATCCCCCGCCGACCCGGTACGCGGCCGGGCACCGCGGGGTGGACCTCCGGGGTGCCGCCGGCGGCCCGGTGCTGTCCGCCGGGGACGGGGTGGTCGCGTTCGCCGGGATGGTGGCCGGCCGGCCGGTGGTGAGCGTCGAGCACGCCGATGGCCTGCGCACCACGTACGAGCCGGTGCAGCCGGCGGTGGCCGCCGGCCAGGCGGTGGCGCGCGGATCCCCGCTGGGCACCCTCGCCGCGGGGCACGCCGGCTGCCCGGTCGAGGCGTGCCTGCACTGGGGGGCACGCCGGGGCGAGGTCTACCTGGACCCGCTGACGCTGCTGCGCCCGCCGCGGATGAGCAGTTGCATGGAAATGGCACAGAAGTTGCTCGTGCCAAAGGCTGCCTCGTTGCCAATGGTTGCATGAGCTGCCAAGAGTTGCTTGTGCCAATCGCTGCCTGTGCCAAGGGCTGCTCGTGCCAACCGGCGGCCGGGCAGACTCGGGGCGGCCACACGCACGGAACCCCGCGCCTCCCCAGGGACGGCGCGGGGTTCTCGGTGTTCGGGTCGCCGGCGTCACCTACGCCGGCGGAGTTGGGCGTCCCCGCGCGAGCTGACCGCCACCATCCGCGTGAGCAGCTCCGACCTGCGCCCGGTCACCCGGCTCCTCGAACACATCCGGTAGAGCATTCGCGCGCTGGCCGGATAGCACCCCCGCCGCAGTTCTGGGCCGACGCTGCCTGCATGTTGAGCTGGCAGCCGCCGCCGGTGTTCGTACTCTGCTTGTCCGTGACGGTCATCGCGGGTGTGGTCACCGACGAAGGTGTGCTGCTGGTGGCCGACCGCGCGGCGGTCGATCCCGGGCGGCAGATCGCTGCAGGCGTGTATGCGCCACTGCCGAACCGGACGAAGATCGCCGCCGCGGCCGGCGGCACCGCGGTCGCGCTGGCCGGCTTCGTCGGCACCGGGCATCCGGCAGACGGCCCAGCCGCCGACCTGCTGACGGCGGCTACGGCGCTGGTGGGCGGTGATGCCCTCACGGTCGCCGGTGAGCTGCTGGAGATGTTCGAGCGCGCCGCAGGCACCCTGCGGGCAGCCGCAGCGCCGTGGGGGGCGGCCGCGGTCGTGCCGCCGTTCGGTGTCCCGATGCTGGTCGTCGCGCTCGTCGCCGGCTGGTCCGGCGACCGGACGCGCCTGTACGCCGTCGGTCTGCCTGCCGCCGGCGAGTGCCTGCTGACGCTGGTACCCGGGCCCGGCACCGCCTACGGCCCGGCCTCGGTCCTGCCGGACCTGCAGCTCGCCGTCGCTGACGCTGCGGCTGGCGGCCTGGCCGATGCAGGTGCCCGGCTCGGACACGCCGTGACGGCCGTCAGCCTGCGACACCCGAACCTCGTGTCGATCGATCACGATCAGGTGCTCATCGGCCCCGGTGGGGCCGGGCCTGTCGAGGCGTTCGTGCCACCTCCGGTGACCGTGGGACGGCACTGACCCTCACGGCGGGCATCGACCGGTGCGGCGCCTACCTCGCGGGGAAGTGGCCGTTGAACAGCAGCTGCAGGTAGGCGAAGGCGGTGTCGGCGTCGTCTTTGTTGTGGGCGGCCAGCGCCTTGCTCGCCCGCGTGGCGGCGGTGGACAGCTTGGACAGGGCCTCGGTCTTGCTTGCTGATGACGAGCAGGGCTGGAACTGGCCCGCGACCTGCTTGGGGTCGCGCATCGCGGCCAGCTGGTGGCCGTTGAGGCTGCTCAGGATCAGCGAAAGGTCCCACGGCGCCAAGAAGCTCGACTGGGTCGCCATGTGCTGCGCCGCGCGCATCTCCAGGTAGAACGATGAGATCGGGACGCTGTTGTAGTACTTCCAAGCCTTGAGCAGCCGGGCCAGCTTCTTCGCCCCGCCGACGGCGCCGGGCTGCTGGTTGCACTCGTTGACGTAGTCGAGGTGCGCGACCGGTGCGGTGTCGATCCACCCGCCGCCGGGTGCGGGGATGTCCCACACGAGGTGGTCGGCGCCGCCGCGGCCGGTGATGAACCCGGGAATGACCTCCCATCGTTCGTCGCCGCCGGCGAAGTCGACCACGACCGCCGGCCTGCTCACGTAGACCGGGGTGGTCGGGAAGCTGGCGGTCAGCGCGTCGCGCACCCACCGCAGCGCGGTGTCTGAGCTGCCCGGCCGGTCGCCGCCGATGCTGACCATCAGGTCGACGTCGCAGTGGTGGCGCACCCCGGTGCCGTGCCAGAAGGACCCGGTCTGGCGGAAGCTCAGCACCTCCATCGCGCGGCGCAGCGACCCTTCGACGCTTCCGCGGTGCCGGGTGGCCGCAGTGCGGTGGCTGTCCAGCGGAGTCAGCCACCCCAGGAACGTGTCGAACCCCTCGTAGACGCTGCGAGCCACGTTGCCTTCAGTCCTTCGGCTTGTCGACGGCGTAGCTCTGCGCGCCGCGCTGGATGTTCTTCGACCCGCGCCGGTAGGCCCGACGGCTGGGCGGCTCGGCGGTCTTGTTCTGCTCGTCGCGGCGGGAGGTCAGCTCGGCCAGGACAGCTCGGGCTTCCTCGATGGTCAGGTGCGGCAGGTCGACCAGCCGCGCCTGCCGGGCGGCGGTCTGGACCTCCAGGTACGCGTTGGCCGCCGCGGAGGCCTGCGTGGTGCGGTGCGCGGCGTTGACCGTGGTGAGGATGCCGCCGAAGCCGGCTGCGACCAGGGCGATGATGCCGGCGGCCACGCGTCCCGTGGTGCTGGCCAGCGCGGTGGCACCAGACAGCGCGGCCAGCGCGCTGGCCGGGACGCCGAGGGCCAGGTTCACCCCGCGCCAGCGCTTCGCCTGCTCGAACTGGATCTGCGCGCTGTACATCGCGCTCTCCTCCAGTCGGCGCAGCTCATCCTCGATCGCTGACCGTCGGCGAGCCTCCGCCTCGGTGTCCCCGGCCGGTCCGTCGTGCATCACCAGGTGAAGCTATCCGCGGGTACCGACAATCCCGCCCCCTACAGCACGGTTGAGCAGCGATCTGCGCGGGTGAGCGGGTGAGCGGGTGAGCGCGCCTACCCTGCTGGGCAGGCACTGTGAGGAGGCCCCGTGGCACCGCCGCCCCGGTTCATGCAGATGGTCGAGGCCTCCCGGGACGAGGCGCAGTTGGCCGTCCGGCTGTACAACGACCCAGCCGAGCCGCGCTCGTTCGAGAGCTTCGTCGTCCACATGCACCTGGCGTGGCTGTACCTGCTGCACGCCGAGCTGACCCGCGACGGCGTGGACTACCGGTACTGGCGGCCCGAGGGCCGCACCCGCCGGCTGGTCAAGGTCGACGGAGAGCCCAAGCGGTGGGAGCTGGCCACCTGCGTGCAGCACCGCTGGCCCGACAGCAGTGACCCGGTGCGGGCGAACCTGGGCTTCTTCATCGCCTTGCGCAACAAGATCGAGCACCGGTACGCCCGCCACCAGGAGGCGCTCGCTGCCGCGGTCGGCGGTCAGGCCCAGGCGTTGCTGTTGAACTACGAGGAGGAGGTCACCGGCCAGTTCGGTGCGGACTCGTCCCTGGCAACCCGGCTGCGCTTCCCGCTGTTCGTCGGCTCCTTCACCGACGCCGGGGAGCAGACCCTGCGCCGGCTGCGCGCCCAGCTGCCCGCGGCGTTGCGCACGTTCATCGCCGAGTACGACGCCCAGCTCGACGAGTCGGTCACCGCCGACCCCCGCTACGAACTCCGCCTACGGGTGCTGCAGGAGCTCGCGCCCAAGGACCCGGACGCACTCGCCGTGCAGTTCACCCGCTTCGACGAACTCGACGAGGAGCAGCGCGCCGCGGTCGAGGCGATCGGCAAGAAGGGCCTGGTCGTCGTGCGCGAGCAGAAGCGCGGAGTGATCGGCCTGGGCTACCTCAAGGCAGCTGCGGTCGTCGCCCAGGTTGACGAGCAGATCCCGTTCGTCTTCCACATGGGTCACTTCGTGCGGGCGTGGAAGGCACTGGGCGTGCGGCCGGACAAGAACGACCCGCACCCGGAGAAGACCGACGAGAAGTACTGCCTCTACGACGAGCGGCACCACGACTACGGCTACACCGCGGCGTACGTGAAGAAGCTGGTCAAGGAGTGCCGGTCCGAGGCCGGCTTCCGCGAGCTCCTGGGCTTCGAGCCCAAGGTCAACGACGTCGAGCAGCCGCCGAGTTGACCGGCTCCCCAGCACTCCGCTCTCACGCCTTCACCGCAGGCGTGGGCCGGTGCTGCGGCACGGCGGCCGCGGACTACGCCATCGCGCGCCGGGCGGCCTCGGCACCGGCGGTACCGGCTTCCGGTTGTGCGGTTGGCACTCAGGCGTCTACAGCGCGCAGGACCGGCTGACCCCCGAGGACGGGGACCCCGGCGGGCCAGCCCGGCGGTCGCGGGATGCTGCCTTCGCGGCTCACTGCGCCGGCGACCAGGTCGAAGGTGTGCTGGAGCAGCTCCATCGGCGGTACCCGGTGATCCGGCCGGCGCTGCGGGATCGGCCCGAACACCCTGCCGGTCGCGTACCGCTGGGCGTGGGGTGTGGTCGCCGCCAGCAGCGTGGCGTCGACGACGCCGTAGGCGTTGATGAACGACTCGCCGCCGGAGGCGAGCATTGGTGCGGACTCCCGCCAGCGCAGCTGACCGGCCTGCATCGTCGGTTGCAGCGCGAACGCGACGGGTCGCCCGTTGACGATGCCGCCGACGACTGCGGTCGCCATCTGCTCGACGGGATCGGTCGAGCCGACAGCGGCACGCCACTGGGCGGCGATGCCGGGCAGCCATGGCGTCGTCTCGGCGGCGAAGCGCTCCAGGGCGGCCGCGACCGTCTTCTCGCCCGCGCAGTTGGCGATGGCGGTGCCCAGCGAGCCGGCGGCGGCGTCGGTGACCCCGACGATGCCGGTCACCAGGTGCGGCCCACGGAAGGCCTTGACCTCGTCGTATCGCACCATCGGGGGCGCAGCGCTGAGGTCGACGTGAATCCGGTCGGCGGCCAGGGCCACGGTCTGGTTGGACACGGCGACGACGAGGACCGACACGGGCGGGGAGCTTCGCACGACGTCGGCGGCGATCGGCAGCGGCGGGCTGAACGCCAGCGTCGTGAAGTTCATGACCGCAGCGTCGGCCCGGTGCCTTCAGCGCAGGTCCTCCCCGGGACGGTGAGGTCCGGTGAGATGGGCTGCCGTCTGGCTGCCGTTCGTCCAACTGCCCGACGGGGACAACTGCTAGGCGCACTACTTCATGACGTTGTCGGCGACGCAGAGCCGCCAGTAGGTGGCGTACCGACCGAGCGTTAGCCTGCGCGACATGGTCGAGCCAGGCGGGGGCGAGGAAGGCGCCCTGAAGCAAGGGGACTACGTGCGGATACTCGCGCACGGCGATGACCAGGCGGACGGCAAGCCGCCCTTCGGCGTGGTCGGGGAGACTCTGCCCTACGGCGGGCTGTTGGTTGTACAGGTGGGCACTGGTCTCCACGTGTTCGCTCCCCGGGATCTGCAGCGGGTGTCCCCCGGGGACATCCCGCGAGACGCTCTCGCGGACATTCAGTACCGCGCCGGACTGCCGCCACCGGACCCCCACCCCGCACGGTAGATGCGGGGCTATGGCGCGCCAATAGCGTCATGGCACAACACAGCTAGGGCTCAGCCGGCCCGTCGCGCAGGGCGACGGCGCCTGCGCCTCGGCGGTGGACGCGGTGCTTGGCGAGGATGTTGCGCACCGCGCTGAACGACCGGTCGGTGAGCTCGGACAGTTCGCGGAGACTCCGGCCGCCGACGTACTGCTCGACGATGAAGGCCTCGACCCGCGCCTGCACCGCCGGGTCCGGTCGCGAAGTGGCCGTGCCGGCGAACTCCGGCAGCGGGCGCAGCTGCGGGCGCGGCGGGTACGGCACGGGGAAACGGTAGCCACGCGCCCCGGTGACCGCGTCCCCCGCTGAGGTGAGCAGCGACCGATGCCTGCGGCGTGCGAGCCTGCTGCAACTGGCGAGGCAGTTGTGACGGGGCAGCGCACAGCGTGGCCGTTGACGTACGGATCGGTCTCGTTGGTCGCCTAGGCTCCCGCCGACGAGCTGGCTCCTTCCGCAGGCGCGCATCGCGCGCTGGAGGTGACACCGGCGACACCGAGCACCGTCGGAGGCACCCCATGGCACGCAGGCGCGGCATCTTCGCTGAGTTGGCACATCAGGCGGCAGTGGCAGACAAGAACCGGCAGCGGGCCCAGGTCGCCGCGGTGCGCGCTCAGGCGCAGCGGCAGCGGGAGGCCGAGCGGGCGCAGCGGCAGTACGAGCAGGCTGTCCGCGCAGCTGACCGTCAGTCGGCGCACGAGGCGAAGATGGCCGAGATGGAGCGGCAGCGCCTCCACCGGGAGGCGCAGGAGTCCGAGGTCGAGCGGCTCAACGGCGAGCTCGCTCTGCAGTTGGCCGACATCGACAACGTCCTGGCCGCAACCCTCGAGGTCGACGACTACGTCGACCTCGAGCGCCTCCGGGTCGTCGCCGAGCACCCGCCGTTCCAGTCCCCGAACAGCTCTCCGGTGCCGCCGCCGGCGCCGGTCCAGGTGCCGCCGGAGCCGGTGTTCGTCGAGCCCGAGGCGCCCCGCGGCGTGGGCGCGGTGTTCGGGGGCAAGAAGAAGCACGCCGAGGCCGTCGCCGCCGCGCAGGCCGAGTTCGCCCAGGTGCATGCCCAGTGGCAGCAGGCCGCTGCGGCGGTGCCGATGCAGCAGCTGGCGCAGCTGTCCGAACACAAGCAGGCCGAGGACGCCCGTCAGGCGGCCCTGGCGGCTGACCGGGCCCGCTACGACACCGAGTGCGCTGAGCGGCAGCGGGAGGCAGACGAGTCCAACGCCGCCCTGGATGAACTCATCCGCGACCTCGAGCTCGGCACGCCCGAGGCCATCGAGGAGTACCTCGGCATCGTCTTCGGCAACTCCGTCTACCCGGCCGAGTGGCCGTGGCCGCCGGCGTACAGCCACGACGCCGACACCCGCGAGCTGACCATCGAGCTGCAGTTCCCCGCGCCGGATGACCTGCCCACCGAGCGGGCCTTCAAGTACGTCCGCGCCAGCGACGAGATCACCTCCACCGCGCAGACGCAGAAGGAGCAGAAGGACCGGTACGCCGCCCTGGTCAACAACATGACGCTGCGGACGCTGCACGAGGTGTGGGAGGCCGACCGGGGCGGCAAGGTCGCCAGCATCTCCCTGGTCGGGTCGGTCGCCCACGTCGACCCGGCCACCGGCAAGGACACTGCGACTCCACTGATCGCTGTCGCCGTCGACCGGGCCACGTTCGAAGACATCGACCTGCGCCGCGTCGCACCGGCCGAGACGCTGCGCCACCTGGGCGCGGTGGTGTCGAAGAACCCGCACGCGCTCACCCCGATCAAGCTCGCCGCCGGCGTCCGCGCCCACTGACCGGCCCGAACAGCGAGGCGATCTGCGATGCACGGCTTCCGCTTCAACACCCCGCCCGGCTGGCCGACCCCTCCGCCCGGGTGGGTGCCACCGGAGGGCTGGGTGCCCGACCCGAGCTGGACACCGGCGCCGTCCGGATGGACGTTCTGGGTGCCCGACGAGACGCCCGCGCCCCCACCCCCGCCTGCCGCCCCCACACCGGCCCCGGAGCCCCCGCCGGCCGCCTCCGCCCCGACACCGGTCCCGGAGCCGGCGCCGGCCGCCTCCGCCCCGGAGCCGGCCCCGGAGCCGGCGCCGGTCGCGTCGGCACGGCATGCGGCTCCCGAGCCTGACGACACCGTCCTCGCTGCCGCGCCCGCACCACCGCCG
Organism: Modestobacter sp. SYSU DS0904; assembly: GCF_054051115.1. Taxonomy (NCBI): domain Bacteria; kingdom Bacillati; phylum Actinomycetota; class Actinomycetes; order Geodermatophilales; family Geodermatophilaceae; genus Modestobacter; species Modestobacter sp. SYSU DS0904. The sequence goes on from NZ_JBJHAQ010000008.1 coordinate 47,458, forward strand.
CCGCCCAGTCAAGCTGTCCGCATCCGGGAGCTGGAAGCCGAAGTCGATGGGCTGCGCCGGCAGCTGGCCGACGCCGACCGCCGAGCGCGGGAGCAGCGCCCCGGCGGGGACGACGACTTCGTCGAGCTCGATGACGCCCGACTGCTGCAGCAGGTCGGCATCTACCACTACCACCACCCGCTGGAGAACGCCGAGCTGTACCGCGAGCGGCTGGCCGAGCTGCGCGACCAGATCAAGGAGACGGTCAAGGCCGGCGAGGCCATCGAGGCCTCCGACCGGTTCTCCTTCAACAACTCCCTGGCGGCCGGCCGGAAGATGACCGCCGACTTCTCCAAGCTGATGCTGCGGGCGTACAACGCCGAGGCTGACAACTGCGTCCGCGCGCTGCGCGCCGGCGCACTTTCCGCCGCGACGAAGCGGCTGGAAACCGCCGCGAACACCATCGCCCGGCTGGGCAAGATGATGGAGATGCGGGTGTCCCCGCAGTACCACGCGCTGCGCATCACCGAGCTGGAGCTGACCGCCGACTACCTGTTCAAGCAGCAGGAGGAACGGGAGGCCGCCCGCGAAGAGCGTGAACGGCTGCGCGAGGAGCGCAAGGCCGAGCAGGAACTGGCCGCCCAACGGGAGAAGCTGGACAAGGAACGCGCCCACTACGCCAACACTCTTGCCGCGCTGCGCGCCCAGGGAGCGACGGCCGAGGTCGCGGAGCTGGAGGGCCGGCTGGCGCAGATCGATGCGGCTATCCAGGAGAACGACTTCCGTGCGGCCAACATCCGCGCCGGGTACGTCTACGTCATCAGCAACATCGGCGCGTTCGGCAAGTCGGTCGTGAAGATCGGCATGACCCGCCGGCTGGAACCGATGGACCGGATCCGTGAGCTGGGTGATGCGTCGGTGCCGTTCCCGTTCGACGTCCACGTGCTGCACTTCTCCGACGACGCGGTCACCTTGGAGAACGAGCTGCACAACGCGTTCGCAACCAGGCGGCTCAACCACGCCAACCCGCGCCGGGAGTTCTTCTTCGCCACACCGGAGGAGGTCCGCGACGTCCTCGCCGACAAGCTGGGCAACCTGCTGGAGTACGCGGCCACTCCCGAGGCCGAGCAGTACTTCCAGAGCCTGTCCAGCTGGCCGGACAGCGTCCGTGGAGAACCGGCCCGCTGACCGTTCCAGATGCCGCCCACGACGGCGCGTACACCGACGAACTGCTCGGTCGTCCACAGGGCGACGGCCACCTGGCCGTCGCCCGCCGCAGCCCGGATGGGGCCCACACTCCAGGTACCTGACCTGGCCAAGGGGTCTCCGACCCGGCACTCTGAGCACCACTGCTGCCAGCACCGCCTCCCTGACCGGGGTGACCGATGAGCGCACCCGCCGCTGAGGAGCTGCGCGCGCTGCTGTGCGGCTACGCCGACCCTGACCAGGCGACGCGACTGCTCGACGTACCACCGGCGGTCGCCGACCGCGCCTTGCAGCACCTGCCCGCCGACCTGGCTGCCGCCCGACTCAACCGGGTGCAGCCGCCCATGACCTGGTTGGTCGAGCAGGCCAGCCACCTGGGTGCCCGGCTGGTCGGCTCGTTGACTCCCGGCCGCGGCCTGGTCGTGTTCGACGGCATCCAGGTCGAGGTGGCATCCGCCCGGACGCTGGCCGAGCGGATCGCTGGCGCGTGGCCGGCGACCGGCGACGCTCCCGGTGCACTGGAGGCAGCCGTCGCCGAGGCCTGGCCGTCGTGGGCAGCGCCGGAGCCGACCTGGACGGGCGCCGGCCCGGCGCTGCTGGTCGGCCCGTGGCCTGCCGGCACCGTCGCCGTCGGCCTGTGGTGGGACTGATCAGCTCGACCGTCCAGCACTGAGGAGGGCAGGCCGAGCACGGTAGGGCGGCCCGCCGGCATCCATGTCCGGGAACGAGCACGCGGCGGTGGCCTGCTGGCCTCACAGCTCGGCCTGGAGGCCGGCGCGGACGACGCCTACAGGCCGCGACTCACGGCGTTGCGGCAGCTGGCTGCCCCCGCCCACTGCGTGTACCGGTCGATCAGATCAGCGGCCGGGGACCAGCCACCACGGGTCCTCGTGGAGGACCGCTGCCAAGCCACGGTCGCCGAGCAGGTGCCGCAGCTCGGCGGCCACGGCGCCGGCGACCGTCCGGGCCTCGCCGACCTGCCGGCGGAGCTCTGTGACGAGGTCGGCCACGGCCGCGGGTGCCGCGCCCGGCTGCCGGTGCGGACAGTCGTGTTCGTCGACCAGCGGGAGCAGGCAGACGTGCGCGTCGGCCAGCAGCACCGGGCACAGCGGCAGCATCGGCGCCGGGTTCCCGTCCCTGGTCGGCGCGGTCGGGGCTGCCTGCCGGCGCCGGGCGCTGCCGGTGGCGCGCGGGGCGGCGAAGATCCTTTCCGCGTCGGCCTGCTCGGCGTCGCCGCGGCCGGGCGCGAACGCGATGTCGTCGGTTCCCCGGTTGTCCTCGTCGGCTGACATGTGCCTCTCCCTGGTGGTGGTGCCGGACGGTTCGGGCGCTGGACCGGTGCACGAGCTGCCCCCGCCCGCGCGGGTCCCGCCGGTCCCCGGCCGCGCGTACTCGTCCGCGGGCGGTGGCGCGGGCATGCTCACCGCGTCACCTCGTCGGGGTCCTCGACCAGGTGGGGCAGCCGCTTCCGGTTGGCGATGGAGTGCACGGTGGCGGTCGCGGGCTGGCAGTCGTAGCCCTCGTCGAGGGCGAGGGAGAACCGCACGTCGGGATGCAGCTCGACGCCCTGCGGGCCGGAGCGGCGCTTGGCGCCGGTCTGCGCCCAGCCGGCGCGGAGCAGCGACGCCAGCTGCAGCTGTTCGTCCTTCGTGGGCCGCGGGGGCAGCGTCTGGCCGCGGGCAAGCAGCTGCAGCGTCCGAGCGGCCGTCGAGGGCAGCGACCCCCGCTGCTCACCGCGGCGCAGCAGGTCCCGCACCGCGCTGTCGCGCAGCGACCCTGGCTCAGGCACCAGGGTGGCGTCGGCATGCTTGCGCTGGCTGACCACCAGCCCGGCTGGTGCGAGCCGCTCCCGGAGCGCGTCGAGGGCCGTCAGGATCTGGTCGGTGGTGACGTGCAGGACGTCAGCGAGGACCCCGGTCGGGACGGCGTGGCCGGCGACGAACAGCAGCGTGCCCAGGCGCCGCTCGAGGGAGTCCACGTCGGCGGCCGGCGACGGGGTGGGGGCCTGCTGCGAGCTGTCGGCGGAGGCGAGCAGGTCGGTGAGGGGGACGGCGAGCAGCTCGGCGAGCACGCCGAGCTGAGCGAGGGTCAGGCCGTCGCGGTTGACGCCGGCCTCGACGTACCGCCATCCCGAGTCGGACATGCCCAGGGCGTCGGCGACCGTGCGGACCAGGATGTTCAGCTCGATGCGGCGCGCCTGGATGAACTCGGCGTTGAGCTGCGCGGCGTGCCCGGTCATGACACCTCCTGCAGGGTCACGCCCCACCGGGTCAGCCACTGGCGGCCGTTCCAGGTGTGGTCGACCACCCGGGAGGCCAACGGGACGCCGGCGTCCTTCACGGCCGCGTGGACGATGCTGGCGATCTTGGCGTCGGTGACCGGCTCGCCGGCGGCGTGCAGGAACGGCTCGGCCGGTGACCGGCCGGTGAGCTGCCCGGCGAACCGCTGAGCGCGCAGCAGCACCGCGGCGCCCGGCGGGGTCGGCAGCGGGGCTCCGTGCACGGTGACGGTGCTGCCGTCGGCGGCGACGGCCGCGGCGGGCAGGGCGAGCATGGTGGCGACGTCGCAGCCGAGCGCGGTCAGCACCAGCGTCGCGCCGATGACCGGATCGCGGTACAGCCGCAGCACCTGCCAGGTGGACCGGCTACGAGCGGCCGCGGCCGAGGGGGCGCTGGCGGTGTTCACCAGCCGCTCCAGGCGAACCTGCAGCTGCCACCCCAGGTGGAACGCCGCGGTCTGCGCGGCCCGGAGGCGGACGGTGAGCTCGGCGGCCGTGGCGCTGCGCATGACCAGGGTGTGCAGGTACTGCGCCACGGTGGCCTCCAGCCGGTCCCGGGCCAGCAGCGGCCGGCCGCCGGGCAGCTGGTCATCGGCCAGCGTGCCGTCGCCGGCGAGTGGGCCGGCCAGGCGGCTTCGCGCCTCGGTGAGGGTGGCCAGGTAGACCGCGTCCACGGCGGTCAACTGCTCGGCGGGCAGGGTGGCGCGGGCGGCAGCGCGGAAGGTGAGGAAGTCATCGGCCGGGACCGGTGGACACACCCACGCGACGTCGGGGCCCTCGGCGTCGGGGTTGTCCGTGGGCTGGGCCGCGGTGGCGGTGAGTGCGGCGTGGACCTCGGTCCAGGTGGCGGTGGTCGCCCCGCGCGCGGTGGCGATCTGCAGCCGCTCGTCGGTCGTTCGTCCCGTCAGCCACAGGCGCACCCCGGTGGCGTCGGTGAGGTCCAGCAGCAACCGCAGCGCGTCCAGCGTCATCGAGGTGTAGCCGTGGACGACCAGGTCCCGGATCCGGTAGGCCAGCAGCCACGGCAGCACGTGGTCCAGCACGCTCTGGTGGGCCCGATCGGTTCGCCGCTGGGTGCCGGTGATGCCGAGGGCGTCGAGCAGATCGCTGACGACGGTGGCGCCGACCGCGGCCTGGCTGCTCGGCCGGAGCACGACCCGGCCGGCCGTGACGTCGGTGCAGCCCAGCAGCCACCGCACCTCGGTGGTGTCCAGTCGGTCGCGGCACACACGGATACGGGCGCTCACACCGGCCTCGCCTTCACCGCGTGCACGGCGTCGTCGAGCACGTCCTCGCTGAGGCCGTCGACGTCGGGGTCGGCGACGCGGTTGTACGCGGCGTGCGCGGTCTGCGCCCAGCGGCGCAGGTTGCCCTTCCAGTGCCGGTTGTCGGTACGGCGCAGCAGGTCGGGCGCGGTGCGGGCCAGCAGCGGGTGGTAGGCGGCCAGCCAGGCCAGCAGTGCGTCGTCGCGGAGCCGCTGGAACGCCACCGACCGGCCGAACCGGCCGTCGAGCTCTTCGTGGGCGTCGAGGGTGACCTGCAGGCCCATGCCGATGAGCACCAGGGTGAACTGGGCGTCGGGGTGCTCGTGCAGGTGGATCAGCTGGTCGATGCCCGCCCGGCCCAGCTTCTGCGCCTCGTCGACGACCAGGATGCGCGGCCGCTCGCCGAGCACCTCCTCCAGTCGTCGTTCGGCGTCGGCGGCACGCAGCGGTGGAGTGTGCCCGGTGACGTCGGCGTAGATGCGGCGCACGACCTTCGTCGTGCCCGGGCGGGGACCCAGCCGCGTGATGACCGTCGGCACGCCCAGGCGGGCGCTGACCAGCTGGATGGAGAACGTCTTCCCGACGCCGGTCGGTCCGTGGACGGCGACCGCGCCGGCGACGTCGACCATCTCGGTCAGCGCGTCTTCGAGCTCGTCATGGAACGGCAGCGGCACGGTGGCCGCGCCCGGGGGTGCGATGTAGCGGGGGCGCCGAGCGTCGGCGTGCGGAGTGCTCATGAGGTGGTGTCCGGGTCGGGGCGGCTGTGGCGCCGCGGGCGGAGACGCGCCGGGGGTGCCGGGGCCGTCGGGGCGGCCGGCGGAGGCGGCGCATCGGGGATGGACTGGGGGCCGCCACCGCGGGTGTTGGTGGACCGGCGCTGCGGCCGCTGACGGGACTGCGCGTCGTCCGCCGCGGCTGCGGCCGGCGGAGTCGCCGTGGGGGCGACCGGCGTAGCCGCGGCCGGCGGGACAGTGCCCGGGGCGGCCGGCGTCGGGGTGGGAGCAGACCGGGCGGCGGCGTGCGCCTCGGCGGACAGCTGACGGGCCTTTCCGTGGATGGTCCGCACCCGCCGGGTCTGCGCGGCGCGGCGCGCCAGCAGCTCGTTGGCCATGGTCGGTGGCAGCGGGTGCGGAACGGCCCGCTCCCACCGGCCGTCGGACAGCTGCACGTCGACGAAGGTCTCGTCGTCGGGCACGTACCGGACCTGCAGCACGCGGCCGCCCTCATGGGTCAGCTGCGGCGCCTGGTAGGGCCGGGCGTGCATGTGCACGCCCTTGCCCGACACCGTCCGGTCGGCGGTGAGCCAGTACTGGCGCAGGATCGCGTCGTCGATCCGGCGGACCGGCGCGTCGTCGGCCAGCCACGACTCCAGGGGGCTCTGCCCGTCCAGGGCGCTGTGCGCGTGCGTGACGTTGTAGGCGGCCAGCAGCGCCCAGGCCCGGGTCCGGAACTCCTCGCGGCTCAGAAGTTCGCTGTCCGGCGTGGTGAGGATCTGGCGGCCAGCGCTGTCGACCGGACCACCGGTCCGCCCGGGGAAGGTGGCGTAGCCGGGGTCCAGGACGTTGCCGTGGAAGGTCTCCAGCTTGCCCTTCACCCACGGTGCGCGCGCAGGCGCCGGCTGCGGATCGATCCGCATCGCCAGGTACGCCGCGGCGGCGACCTCGCCGATCATCTCCGCGCCCTGATCCATCAGCAGGATCTGTGGCGACCCACCGACGAACGCCCCGCCGCCGGGTTCGGTGAACCCGCGGACGGCGGCCGCGACAGCGGCGACCGTCTGCTCCGCGGTGGGCGCCTTCGGCCACCAGATCGCGCCCATAACGGTGCGGTGCTTGTCGTCGATGAGGGTCGTCTGCCACGGCTTGACCGGGTTGCGGTACCCGGGCCAGTGCACGAAGACCGGCACCTCGTAGTGGTCGATGATCCACATGTCGTTGCGGGCGGCGCTCTCGCACAGCAGGTACGCCTGCTTGGACGCCATCGCGGTCAGCCCGCGCCGTGCCCCGTCGAACACCGCAGGGTCCTCGGCGTTGCAGGCGCGGATGAACTGCGGGTAGCCGACGGGGCAGCGGCCGGCGGCGACCTCGGCCTCCCACACCTTCTTCCGGTTGGGGCCGGCGGAGACGGCTGCGACCTGGTCGTCGGTGAGGGCGAACCTGCTCCGCTGGGTGGGCACCGCGCCGGGGTCGGCAGCCAGCCGGTGCACGGTGCGGACGGAGAGGTCGTACTGGCGGGCGAACTGCTCGACCAGCGGCGTGGGCAGGCTGCCGCCGTGTGCGGCGCGGGTCGCACGCAGCTCGGTGGCCAGCGCGTCGCGCACCTCGGGCAGCACGTGCCGGTGCGTCTTGCGGCTCATCGCCACACCCCACCCAGGGTGTCGAAGCCACTGCCGGCCAGCGGGGTGACCCCGTCGGCGGTGGCCACGCGCGCGGCCGGCTGCTGCGCCAGCGGCAGCACGCGGACCGCGGTGATCGGTGCCGGCAGCAGCGGCGACCACTCCGCGGCCCACTCCCAGGAGGTCGCGGCGAGAGTCGGGATGCCCCGGTGCAGGCCGGTGTAGATGCGGTCGGCGACCACGCCGCGCGACCCGATCCAGATCAGCGGGGCCGCGACGTCCTCGTCGCTGCCCTCCGCTGCGGCAGGTGGCAGCTCGACCAGCCGCCACGCGTCGTCGGGCAGGTAGTTCCAGCAGTAGGTCGCCGCCGCGCCCTGGATGCGGATGCTGGCGGTGCGGTCGAAACGGAACAGCGGGCGCTCTGCCAGTACCGCACCCACGTGCACCGGCAGCAGCTCGGGCAGCTGCTGCGGGGCGGGCCAGCGGTGGTCGGCGAGCAGTCGCGGCAGCACGCGGCGGACCCGGTCGGTGAGCTCGGCCCGGGATGCGGCGCCGTTCACCGGAGGCTCCGGTTCGCGCGCGAGCGGGTCGAGCAGGGGCGCTGCGGCCACGACACATCCTCCCAGTATTCGAACGTGTGTTCGGCTCCCCCGAGGTGGATCTTGCGGAGATCGGCCGCCGGGCGCAACCCCGGGCTGCTTGCCGAGGGTCGAGTGGTGTGTGCGCAGGTCATGTACCGGACCGTTCGGAAGCAGCACGTCCGGCAGTCGGTTAGCGCGGACAGGTCGTGTGCGCTACCGCGCACCGTTCGTGTCGGGAGGAGCGCGCAGCACCGCTTGGATGTGAACGTGCGGGCATGACCCGGACCCACCCGCCGATCGCGTGGGTGAGCACGGGCAGCTGGAAGGAGGGCACTGCGGAGTTCGACACCGGCCACCCGGTGCGCGATGAGGCGTTGCGCCGCCTCAACCAGGCTGCAGTGACCCTGCGGGTGCGGCGGGAGCGGGCGCACTTGTCGGCACACACTGTTGCCCGCTGGGCCGGACTGCGCCGGCAGACGGTCAGCGACCTGGAGAACGGGCAGAGCTGGGCCGACGCGGTCACCGTGCACCGCATCGCGATCGTGCTGGGGTTGGACAGCCACCTGCGGCCAGATCCACAGGGCAGCATGGGTCCGCGGGCGTGACCACCCCGTGGCGGGGCTCCGGCAGCCCAACCGCGCAGCGCTGACCCTCGCTCACCGCCCCCACCCAGGCGCCGCCACGGCATGGGGGGCAGATGACCACCCCGTCGGAGTGTGCGCGCCGTCCGCACTGGTCACCACGGCCCTACACTTACAACCTATTGCTCATTACGGGCCGTAATGAGCAATAGGTTGGCAACCGGGGAAGGTGTGTCCGATGCCCCGTCGCGTGACGGTCTACTCCGCGCCCACGCGCGACGTCTGCGCCGCTCTCGGCTCGGAGATCGCCCGGGTCCGCCGCGAGCGCCGCTGGTCCCAGACCGCGCTCGCCGAGCGAGTCGGGGTGGCGCTCGGCACCATCCGTGCCGTGGAGAAGGGGGCACCGTCGGTCACCCTCGGCGTCGCGGTCGAGGCAGCCACCGTCCTCGGGATCGATCTGATCGGCGGCCCGGCCGCCACCGCCGCGCGGGCCGCGGACAACCGCCGCACCCTCGCCCTGCTCCCGCAGCGGATCCGGGCCGGAGCCGTCGATGACGACTTCTGACCGCCGCGCCGCCGGCCCGCCGGAGAGCGCGTTCGTCTGGGTGTGGCTGCCCGGCGCCGGCAGCTGACCGGTTCGGTGCAGGGGCGACTGCGGCACCGTCTCTTGTCGTAGCACGGTTGTTCTGGTGACGGCAGCTTCCGCGGCCATGGACTACCTGGTCGCCACCTGACTGTCGGTCTCCCTGCCAGGTGACGCTGCAGTAGCTACCCCGCGCCCCACTCGGGAGGGCACCTTGGCGGCGTGCCCCACCGCGCCCGCAGTCGCGTTCGCAGCCAGAGTTCGCGGTTCGCGGCACCGAAAGCCCAGCCCGCCCCGCCCCGGGTCGCTGGTGTCCGGCCGCTGCTGCACGCAGGCGGGCCCGGTGACGACCAGGTGGTCGGCGACCTCGCGCAGTTCCCGGTTGTGTCGGTGCCGCGAGGACTTCACTGCGGCTACGGCCGAGTACGACTGACCACGCCTCATCGGCAAGGGAACGAGCTCCGCGCAGCCGATCCCCAGGTGGCGCCGCCGCCGAACACGGCCGCAACACGACGTTCCGGTCCGACACAGGCTCGCTTTGAAGCGGGATTGTCCGCCCCTGCCTCTAGCCTGCGCCGAACACGACGGGCCGAGGAGCGCGGATGAACCACCAGGGGGCGATTGCGCGGTGGGGCCCGTCCAGCACCGTGTCGAACAACCACACACCGGTGCCCAGCCCTGCGGCAGCGCACGTCGGTGACCGCGACCGAGGGAGGCAGCCGTGAGCGACATCGCCGGAGAGCTCTCCCGCGTGCGCGGGGCCTTCGACCAGCCCACGCTCACTCTCCTGCACCGCGGGATGGCCCCGGTCGTGATCGCCATCTTCCGCAGCTCCTTCGGTCGCGACATCCGCAGCATCCCGGCGCCGCGGCTGCACGACCAGGTCGACGCCTACCTCGACGAGCTGCGCCTGGCCGGCGTCCCGGCGTCGGACTTGCCGACCGGCGCTGGCCGCGACCTGTGCCTGAAGTGGATGCGCGGCCAGTGGCTGGTCCGCAGCGCCGCCGAGGACGGCACCGAGGTGTACTCCCTGACCTCCCACGCCCAGGACGCGCTCGCGCTGGTCAAGAGCCTCACCCGGGAGCGGGCCAGCCTCTCCGAGCACCGGATCTCCACCATCCTCAGCGCGGTTCGCCGGTTCAACACCGAGGTCAACCCCGACCGCGCGGCCCGTGTGGGGATCCTGGACAGCGAGATCGAGCGCCTGACCGCCGAACGCGACCGGCTGCTCGACGGCGGCGAGCTGCCCCAGGTCTCGTCGGACTACATGCTGGAGGGCTACGGCGAGCTTCTGCAGCTCATCGCGGCGCTGCCCAGCGACTTTGCCCGCGTGGAGGAGGCGTTCACCGGGCTACGCAGCAGCATCCTCGCCTCCTTCCGGGCCGAGGAGCGCCCCGCCGGTGAGGTCATCGACGACTACCTGGCCCGCGCCGACTCGCTGATGACCGCGACCCCTGAAGGGCGCGCGTTCGAAGGCGCCTTCGCGCTGCTGCGCGACGAGGCGCTGCTGCTGCAGCTGCGCGAAGACCTCGGGGCGCTGCTGGGGCACCCGCTGGCTGAGGACATCCTTCTCGACGCCGACCGGCGCGAGCTGCGCGGCACCGTCGGGCTGATCCGCAACGGCATCGTCAGCGTCCTGGCCCGGCGCAGCCGGGTGACCGCGGCGCTGCGGGAGTACATCGTCACCCACGACATCACCCGTGACCGGGAGCTGGACGCGACGCTGCGCCAGGTCGACGCCGAGCTGGCCACCTGGATGAAGACCGCCGGCCCCCGCGCCGCTGTGCCGCTGGAACTCCTCCCGCCGCGCATCGAGGTCAGCCACCTGCGGGAGCGGTTCTACAACGCTGAGACCGAGGTCGGGCCGCCACCGCTGTCCGACGTCAGCGAGCACCGGCCCGACGCGGTGTCGCTGACCGAGCTGCTCGCCCAGGGCGGCCCGTCGCTGGACTCCCTGCGGCGAGAACTGGCCAAGGCGCTGACCGACCCGGAGCCGATGGTCTCCCTCGGCGCGCTGTTCGACGGGCTGGACCCGGCGCTGCGGCGGCCGGTGGAGATCTTCGGGCTGCTGCACCTGGCGACGAACTCGTCCGGTCTGGACCGGCACGCCGACACCGAGACCTACCGGGCGGTGCGGCCCAACGGCAGCGAGCGGGCGTTGGCCGTGCCCCGGGTCGCGCCAGCGCCGGCGGGGGCCCCGGACACGCCTGCCCCTCACACCGACCCCACGGCCATCGCGGCAGCCGCCTCCGAGGAGAACCGATGAGCGAGTTCGACCGAGCCGACCACGACACCCTGACCGGCGACCCCGTCGACGGTGACACCGACCCTGTCGACCTCCGTGACGCCAGCTGGGCCGGGGATGCCATCGACGCCGACGACACCGAACGTGAGCTGACGTCCACCGTCGCGCTGTTCGAGGGCGATGAGGGAGGTCTGGAGATCGATCAGCGCAAGGCGCTGGTGGTGCTGCTCAAGCAGCGGTTCATCAGCGCCCGGACGCATCCGAAGGAGTGGCGTGCGCTGACCCGCAACCCGCGCCCGATCCGCGCCCGGCTCAACGACCTGTTCCTCGAGCTGTATCTGGACGCCGACCGCGAGGTCGCCTACAAGCGGCAGGTCGCTCCCGAAGGCGGCGGCCGACCGTTCCCCACGCTGCTCTACGACGCACCCTGGGGCCGGGAGGACACGATCCTGCTGGTCTACCTGCGCAGCCGGTTCCGCAGCGAGCAGGCCGCCGGCGCCGACCGAGTCTTCGTCGACCGCGACGACATGCTGGAGTTCGTCGACCAGCACCGGCCCGCGCACGCCACCGACCAGTCCGGCGACAGGAAGCGCGCGGAGCGGGCGATCGAGGCGCTGTACAAGGCCGGCCTGCTCATCGGCCCGAGCACCGCCGAGCGCTTCGAGGTCAGCAACGCCATCGAGGTGCTGCTGCCCATGGAGAAGCTGGCCGAGCTGCTGACCTGGCTGCGCGAGCAGAACAGCACTCCCGGCGGCCAGCCCGAGGCCCCCACTGACCCCGATGGCGTCCTGGACGTCGCCGACGACGAGAGCTGAGCGATGACCACCAACGACCACCGCGAGCTGCTCGCCCCTGCCGACGACGAGGAGCCGGCCGGCGACGCCAGGCTGGTGCATGACGCCGGGCTGGTCCATGACGCCGGGCTGCTGTTCCACGTCGACGGCGCCACCGAGGGCACCACACAGTGGAAGGCCGAGACCTTCCAGCTGGTGAACTGGGGCGGGTTCGAAGGCCGTGTCCGGTTCGACTTCCACTCCGGCTCGACGCTGATCTCCGGCGCCTCGGGCACCGGCAAGAGCACCCTGCTCGACGCCTACATCGCACTGATGATGCCGTCGGACACCCCGTTCAACGGCGCGTCCAACGACGCGGTCGGCGGCCGCGCCCGCAGCGCCGAGCAGCGGAACCTGCTCAGCTACCTGCGCGGCCAGACCGACACCACCGCCGGCGCAGACGGGCAGGAGAAGGCCAAGGTGCTGCGCGGTGAGGGCATCGCCGCCTGGGGTGCGGTCGGCATGACGTTCGTCGACGACCACGGCCGACGATTCACCGCCTTCCGCGTGTACTACGTGCCCGCACGTGCCCGTCGCGCCGGTGACATCACCATGCGGATGGCCACCTACGACGGCGTACTCGACCTGGCTGCCCTCGCCGACCACATCGGCGCCGGCGACCAGCACTTCGTTCCCAAGGCGCTCAAGGCCGCCTTCCCGGGCCTGAAGACTCACGACAGCTACGCCTCCTTCGCCAACACCCTGCACACCCGGCTGGGCATCGGGGCCAACGGCGACGGCACCAAGGCCCTGCGGCTGCTGGTGCGCATCCAGTCCGGCCACCAGATCCGCACCGTCGACGAGCTGTACAAGGAGATGGTCCTGGAGCGGCCGGGCACCTACGCCGCCGCCGACCGCGCCATCGAGCACTTCGACGACCTGGAGGCCTCCTACCTGGCGATGCAGACCGAGCAGCAGAAGGCCCAGCTGCTCGACCCCATCACCGAACGGCACACCACCCTGCTCACCGCCCGTGCCGAGGTCGAGACCATCGACACCTTCGGCCTCACCCTGCCCGGCGACACCCCGGTCAGCCTGTGGAGCCTGCGCACCGAGGCGGCCCTGCTCTCCGACGCGGTGGACACCAACCGGACCGCGCGCATCGACAACACCGACCGGCTGCGCCGCGCCCGCGGCGACGAGGATGAGCTCACCCGCGACCTGAAGGCCCGGCAGGAGGAGCACCGCCGCAGCGGAGGTGCCGACCTCGAGCGTCTCGCCGCCGAGATCGACACCGCCCAGCTGCTCCGTGACGACCGGCGGGCCCGCCGCGGCGCGCTGGCGCAGCGGACGACCGTCCTGGCCGCACCGCTGGGCAGCCGGGAGGACTTCGACGCCATCCGCGCAGCCGGCGCGGCGTTTCTGGCCGGCTACGCCGAAGCCGACGAGAAGCTGGGCCGCCGCCACGACGAGGTGCTGCGCCAGCAGTTCCCGCTGTCCGAGCGCAAGCAGAAGCTCACCGAAGAGCGCCGGTCGTTCACCGGCCGCGCCGGGCGGGTGCCGAAGTTCCTCGACGACATGCGCCAGCAGGTCGCCGCCGCGGCCGGGATGTCCCCGGCCGAGCTGCCGTTCCTCGCCGAGCTGATCGACGTCGCGCCCGAGCACGCCCGCTGGCGCATCGCCATCGAGACCGTCCTCGGTGGCAGCGCCCGCCTGCTGCTGGTACCCGCCGAGCGCCTGGAGGAGTTCTCCCGTGCGATCGACCCGCTGCGGTTGCGCGGCCGCATCGACTTCGAGGGCATCCCTGCGGCTGCGCACCGGGACCGGCCGCTGGACCCCTCCCGCGTCGCCGGGAAGCTGCTGTTCAAGGACCACCCGTTCAGCGACTGGGTGACCCGGTACGTCTCCGCTGAGGCCCGCAACGCGCTGTGCGTGGAGACCGCCGCAGAGCTGGCCGGCCCCGGCTACCGGGTCACCTTGGCCGGGCAGACCCGACGTGGTTCTCGCGGCAGTCACGGCCGCAACGACACCGCGAACATCATCGGGTTCAGCAGCGCTGAGGCGATCGCCGACATCGACGCCGAGCTGGCCATCCTCGAGACCCGGCTGCGGGAGCTCGACGATGAGCGGGCGCGGGCGAAGCAGGAGCGGGCGGAGCTGAGCCGGGTCCAGCTGGCCTACGAGGCTGTGCAGGCCGCGTTGTGGGAGGACATCGACGTCGCCGGCGTCGAGGACCGCATCCGCGAGCTGGAGAGCAGCCGCCGGTCCATCCTGGAGGCCGACGACCAGCTCCGGGCCCTCGAGGTGCTCATCGAGGCACTCGGCAGGCGCCTGGACGCCGCCGCCGAGCGCCGGTACGACCTGCAGCGCCGCGGCAAGGACCTCGACGCCGAGCACCTCGCGCTGGCCGAACGGCAGGACGAGGTGAGCATCGAGCTGAACCGGATCGAGGATGAGCAGCGAGTCGTCCTCGACGACGAGCAGATCACCCGGCTGGACAAGGAGTTCGCTGCGGCCGCCTCCCCGGGCGACCCGGCCAACCTGGCCGAGTTCGGCAAGAACCTGGCCCGGCTGCACCGCCGGCTGTCCGACGCCATCGCCGCCGCCCGCTCCGAGGTCGATCGCGCCGAAGCCGACCTCGGGCGGATCTTCGAGGCCTACCAGCTCAAGTGGGAGGACCCCAACCTCGGCGTCACCGCGGCGTCCTACCCGGACTACGCCCGGATCCTGGACAACATCGTGACCACCGGGCTGCACGCCCGCCGCCTCGAATGGCGCAACCGCCTCACCGAGTGGAGCGGGCAGGACCTGGTGCCGCTGGCCGGGGCGATGGAGGCCTCCATCGCCGACATCGAGGACCGGCTGGACCCGATCAACGCCATCCTGGGCACGCTGCCCTTCGGTGCCGGCCGCGACCGCCTGCGGATCAAGCTGCGCCGGCTCACCCCCGACCACGTCACCTCCTTCCGCCGGGAGCTGCGCACGCTGTCGTCGGCGGCGACCAAGGGGCTGCCGGAGAACCAGATGGAACGCCGGTTCGCCGAGCTGCAGCAGTTCATGGCCCAGATTCGGCGCCGCGACGACCCGCGCGCCATCGCCGACCTCTCCGACCGGGACCGGCTGCTCGACGTCCGCCGGCACGTGGAGATCACCGCCGAGCGGTACAGCGCCGACGGGCAGCTGCTGAGCGTGCACTCCACGCTCGGCGGGAAGAGCGGCGGGGAGAGCCAGGAGCTGGTCGCGTTCATCGTGGGTGCCGCGCTGCGCTTCCGGCTCGGCGACGAGCTGCGCACCCGCCCGAGGTTCGCGCCGGTGTTCCTCGACGAGGGCTTCGTCAAGGCCGACGCCGAGTTCGCCGGCCGCGCGGTGCAGGCATGGAAGGGCCTGGGGTTCCAGCTGATCGTCGGCGCGCCGCTGGACAAGGTGACCGCGCTGGAGCCGCACATGAACGAGCTGCTGGCAATCACCAAGAACACCACCACCGGCTTCTCCTTCGTCGCGCGCATCACCGACGCCGTCGCCGCCGGCGGGCCCGCGTGAAGTCCCCCGAGCAGGTCACCGCCGACATCGGCCGACGGGTGAAGGGATCCTGGGCGGCGGACCTGACCGGCACCGCTGAGGCTCCGGTGTGGCCGCACGCCTTCCCGATCGGCGCCCCCACCTCCGCTGCCCTGGCCGCCGACTTCGCCGCCGCCGCGCGGCTGGTCGGGACCTGGCGGACGTGGGCTGCCGCGCGGGACCTGCAGCTGCGGTGGACGAACCGCCGAGTCGCCAGCACCGACCAGGAGCTGCCGACCCACGTCCTCGTGCCCGATCTGAACACCGCCGTCCGAATCGTCGCCGGCGAGTGGACCGCCCGGATCCCCCGCGGTCGACACCGGGCCGCGGTCCTGACCGATCGCTACCCGCACCTGACCCAGCCCGCGCGCACGCTCACCGCCGTCGACAAGCTCTCCGACGTCGACTTCGACCTGCTGTGCCGGGCCGCGGACTGGTTCGCCGCCCACAACGCAACCGGGCTGACCCCACGGCAGGTGCCGATCCCCGGCCTGCACGCCAAGTGGCTCAACACTCGACGGGCGCTGGTCCGCGAGCTCGCCGGCGTCGAGAACCTGGGCCTGCTGCCCGACCACCCGGCCCGCATCCACTTCACCTACCTCGACCCCGATCACCGCGCCAGCGGCGGACGGGCGCACGACTCGGCCACCGTCGACGACCGCGTCGCCCTGCCGTACCGGCCCGAGGTCGTGATCATCTCGGAGAACAAGGACACCGCCATCCACTTCCCGCCAGTCCCCGGCGGGGTGTCCGTCGAAGGCGCCGGCACCGGCGGCAGCACGATCGCCGCGTTCGACTGGATCACCAGCGCTCCACGGGTCATCTACTGGGGCGACATGGACGCCGACGGCCTGGAGATCCTCGACGGCTTCCGCGACGCCGGCGTGCCGGCCGCATCGATCCTGATGGACCCGGCCACCTACGACGCCTGGGAAGGCTTCGGCACCAACGTCGACAAGAACGGCAAGCCGCTCGGCCCCCGCCCGCCGCGACCGGTGCTGCACCTGACCGCCGCCGAGCGCACTCTGTACCACCAGCTCATCGCGCCGGACTGGACCCGGCACCGCCGCGTGGAGCAGGAGCGCATCCCGCTGAGCGTGGCGCTCGGGCAGGTGCACGCAGTCCCCGCCGGCCGCTGACGTCGGTACGCCCGGCGTGCGCGGCCTAACCAGGCCGTGCAGCGGCAGCACGCTGACCGCCGTTCAGGTCCGCGCGTTCGTCCGGTTCCGCAGCCGCAGCTCGAGCGGAAGCGGCACGGCGCTGACCGCTACTACGGCACTGACCGCATCGCAGGCCCACCACCCGAGTCGCAACTCACCCGTTGGGATAGTTGCGACCACCCGGGTGGTCCAGGACGATGGCAGCTAACCGTGCTACATGGAGGATGACGATGAGCGAGACGCTGACCGGGCTGGAGGCGCTGGGCCCGCTGAGCCCGGCGCCGGCCCCAGTCGACACCGACCGGGACGCGGCTGCCGTGGGCGCCCGCGTCCGGCTGGCCCGCACCCGCCGGCAGCTGACCGGCGAGCAGCTGGGGGCGGCGCTCGGGCTGGGCAAGGACCAGATCTCGAAGATCGAGCGCGGCAAGCGCCGCATCAGTGTCCGTGAGCTGCCCAAGCTCGCTCACGCCCTGGGCGTGGCCGCCGGCGAGCTGCTCGGAGAGGCGTCTGGACCGCGGCGGCTGGCGCTGGCCCACCGGCTGACGGCCGGCGCTGGAGACGACGTCGCCGCCACGCACCGGCGCGCGCTGCAACTGCTGGAGGTCGAGGACGTGCTCGCGCTGCGGGCGGCGCCGTCCATCGCCGCTGCAAGCCTCGCCGGGGGACAGCTGATCGACTACGCCCGCCAGTCGTTCACCGAGCGGCCGCGCACCCGCGCGGAGGCGCAACGTCAGGGCCGGCGGCTGGCCGAGCGTGTCCGGGAGGGACTGAGCCTCGGCGCACACGAGATCGGCGACCTGGCCGGCCTCATCGAGCGGAACTTCGGTGTCGATGTCGCGATCTCTCCCCTGGGCGAGGACGCCGACGGGCTGTGCGTGCACGGCGAGCAGGTCGCGATGATCGTGGCCAGCAGCGACTTCCCCGACGGGCACGTGCGGTTCACCCTCGCTCATGAGCTCGGCCATCACCTGCTGGCCGATCCGCGGCGCGACATCATCGACGACACCGCCCACGACCTGTATGACACCGCCGACCTGCTCGAGCGGCGGGTGAACGCCTTCGCCGCGCACCTGCTGATGCCGGCCTCCGGTGTTCGGGAGACGCTGGCATGGAGCAGCGACGGGCAGGTCAGCGACCGGGCGCTGGTGGCGCTGATGCAGCGGTTCGGCGTGTCCCTGCCGGCGCTGGTCCACCAGCTGGTCGAGCTGAGCCTGCTGACCGCCGACATCGGGACCAAGGTGCGGCGCGACTGCGACGAAGACCAACTCGTCGCCCGGCACCGCGACGTCAGCGGCGGCATGACCCCGACCGTCGTGCGACGCACGGTGCGCGCTCCCGAGCGGCTGCTGACCGCCGCCATCCGGGGCGTGCAGGCCGAAGCAATCGGGCTGGCGCCGGTGGCGGTGCTGCTCGAACGGGACGACGACGACGCTCTGTGGCGGGAGTTCATGGAACCCGCTGGCGGGGCGCTCGTCGCCGGCGGCACGCCCGGCCGGTGACCAGCGTTCGCGACCGGCCGCCACGGTCGGGCCCATGAGTCAGCCCGTCCTTTGGATCCCCGACACGTCCTCCCTCATCACCCTCGCCGTCGACGGCGGGCTGGCCGCAGCCGTCCAGGCCGAATGCCGACGAGAGCGTGTCGTTCTGCTCGACATCGTCGTAGACGAGCTGACGCACCTTGCCGACGGCCGCGAACAGGTCAGCGGCTTGGCAGCGGCCGCGCTGACGCAGCTGGCCTGGCTGGGCAGCCCTCTGTACACCAGCGACAAGGTCGACTCGAGGGGAGTCCAGGCGATCCAGGACGTCATCCGCGCAGGCCGGCCGCTGCGGGACCCATGGCAGCACCTGGGTGAGGCGGTGGCGCTCGCGCTCGCCGAGCGCCTGCAGGTCGTCACCCCCAAGCTGCTCACCGAAGACCACGACGCCCGGGTCGAGGCGAAGAACCGGGGCCTCACCGCGCTCAGCGTCCACAAGCTGCTGTCGGCCATGGTCGGGAGCGGGCGGCTGAACGCCGAGACCGCCGAGGGCTTCGCTGACCACATTCATGCCGCCGGACGAGCCGCCAGCCAGTACTCCGCCGATGAGTTCCGCACCGGGGACCTCGGGCGCGTCGGGAAGCCGTAGAAGGGACGGCGTCGGCCGCCCCACTGCGGAACGGGCAGCAAGCGCACCGGGGCAACGCCCGGTCGCGACCGGGCGCCGGCGGTGTCAGTCGTCGCCGGGTGGCGCCAGCAGAGCGCTGCTCAACTCCTGGGCCAGCACCCGGCCGAGACTGTCCCGGTAGACGGCGGGTCGGCCCTCGTCCGTGTCGTCGCTGAGGAAGTCGATCTCCTCGGTCTGCGCGGCCGCGGTGGCGTAGGCGGCCAGCGCCGCGGTCCGGGGATCGGCGATGTCGGTCATCGCGTCGAGGACCGCCGTGGCGTTCGCCCAAGCCGTGCGCAGCGCGGCCGCGGCCGTGTCGCTGGCGCAGTGGTCGGTGATCCACTCCTCCGGCCCGGCGAGCAGGCGGGTGCGGAGCCCGTCGACGTGCAGGTCGGGTTGGGCCGCGAGCCAGCTGAGCGTGGCGCGGAGGGCGGCGGCGTCCTCCTGGGTGGCCGACGACAGGGCCGGGTCGACCGTTGCGTGGTCGGACGTGGACGCGCCGGTGGCCAGCGTCTCGGCGGCCGTCACCGGCAGCGCGGCGGTGACGGTGAACAGCGACGCGGTCATCGGGTCGAGGTTGAGCAGCCCGAAGAAGACGGTGCGGGTCAGCGCTGCCAGCGGCACCCGGGTGTCCTCGCGGAACGGCTTGATCGCCCAGGTGGGGTCGGTGGTGGCCTGCTGAGCCTTCTGCTCGAACAGGTTGACCGCGTGGGTGGTCATCTTGGCCAGGGGCGCGCGGGGGTTGGCTTGCGCGGCCGCGGCGGCCGACCGGGCGGCCTGCCAGGCGAGGCAGTAGGTCTCGGCGAGCGGGCGGACGCGGGCCACCCGGAGCAGCGCCTCGCCCAGCCGGGCCTGGTGGTTCTCCGGCACCTCGGGCAGGTAGTGCTCGGCGAGCTGGAACTCCAGGTACCGGCGGGTCTCCGCGGCGATGAGCTCGGCGGCCAGGTCCCGCAGGTCGTCCTGGCCGACGCGGGTGGTCAGCCAGGCCCGGGTGCGGGCGCTCAGGTGCGCGTCGAGGGCTTCGGCGGCGGTTCCGAGGCTGCCGCCCTGCCATGCGTACCAGGCGACCGACCGCGGGTAGAACCCACTCGTGGCCGGTTCGGGCAGCGCCGCGGGGTCCTCGCCGGCGGCCGCCCAGGCGTCATCGAAGGTGACGTCCCAGGCGAAAGCGTCCAGTGGGCTGGCGGCCGGGTGGACGCGCAGCAGTCCGGAACGGTAGGCGCTGGAGAGTGCCGCGCTGGTCAGGTCGGTGTCCGGGGTGAGGCGGGCCGTCCACTGGGGCAGTGGCGCGATGGGGGTGCTGTCGGGTGCGTACCGCAGCATGGCCAGCACGCCGACGTCGGTGCGCAGGTCGGCGCCGACGCGGTTCCACTCCATCGGCGTCTCGCCGGCCAGCTGCAGCGGGTACTCACGGGCCACCGCCGTGCGGCGGCGTTCGTCGAAGGCCCGCTTCGCCGCGGCGATCCGCTGCCGGGCGCCGGCCTGCGCCTCCTGCTCGGCGCGCCTCGCGGCGGCGGCCTGTCGGGTCTTGTCGCGGCGGGCGCGGGCGGCCGGGTCGGTCAACTTGGCGACCGCTGCGGCGAGGTCGGCGTCGTGGCCGGCGCAGTGCGCGTCCGTGCTCGCGCCGTTGGCGAGTGCGTCCAGGCTGGCCCGTGAGCGCAGGGTGACCGGCGCTTGGCAGGTCGGGCAGGTCAGGGCTGGAAGTGCCGCACGAACACCGGCTGCTGCAGCCAGGTACAGCCGCGAGGGAGGCATCCCAGCGTCGTCGCCGATCGCGGTGGTCGTCTCAGCCCACACCGATCGTCGGGTGCGGGTGGAGACGGCGGAGTCGTCGGCGAAGCCACTCCAGGCCCAGTACCGGTGCCCGACGTTCACCCACTCCGGGTCGGCGTCGGGCAGCGGCGTCAGCTGCGGGACGAACTCCGCCGGCCGGGGCAGCCCGCTGCCTGCCGCGCTGGTGCTGTCCTCCTCGCCGGGGCCATGGCTGTCCATGCCTTCCAGTGTGCCCAGCGCCACCGACACAGGCAGTCGCCGCCACCACGCCAGCCCATCGGGTCCACGCCCAGGGGCCGCCATCGTGATGATCGGCAGCTCCGCAGGACGCGGCATCCAGTCAGCGCGCTGCCCATCGCACTCCCGCGCAAGGGCCGCCGCGTTGGTCGCGTGCTCCCGCCCGATCCCGCAGCCGTTGTGCGGCGGTGTCCAGGTCCTCGGCGGTGATCGGGCCCCACCCCGCCAACGTCAGCGCGCATTGGAGACGCGGGGCTCAGTCCCGGCGCAAGTCGCTGCCGGGCACCAGCCCGGTGTCGGCGAGCTCACCGGCGACGTCGACCAGCTTCCGGTTCAGCTCCTGGGACACCCGGGTGAGCACACCGAAGGCCTGGTCGGCTGTCAGCCGGTGCCGCTCCATGAGGATGCCCTTGGCCTGCCCGATGATGTCCCGGCTGGCCATCCCGGCGCGCAGGTTCTGCTCGTTCTCGGCGCCGGCCAGCGCGAGGGCGGCGTGCGCGGCCAGCAGCTGACCGATCTCCTGGCTCTCGTCGTCGAAGACCCGAGGTGTGTGGGAGTACACGTTGAGTGCCCCCAGCTGGTCGCCGGTGACGAACAGCTGGAAGCACATCATGCTGCCCACGCCCAGCTCCGCCGCCTGCCGCGCGAACTCCGGCCAGCGGCCCTCAGCAGCGACGTCGACGACCCGGACCACTTCGGTCTCCCAGACCGCGTCCAGGCACGGCCCTTGCCCGATGCGCCCCTGCAGGGCGTCGACCTCCCGGGGCAGGTCGCTGGTCGATGCGCGCGGCTCGACTTTCGACCGGCCGGTCACGGTGCTGACGCTGCACTCCTCAGCGGCGGGCACCACCCCGACCGCGGTGGCGACGATGACCTGCAGCGTGGCCTCCACGTCGCCGCGCTCCTGCTGCAGCTGCCGGGACACCCGGCTCATCACGTGCCCCAGGTGCTGCGTGGAGCCGGCCGCGTCCGTCGAGGCGCTCCGCGGAGTGCCCTCGCAACCGGCCATGACCGGAACGTACTCGGAGCGGAGTGCTCCAGGCTGCGCGCACAGCCGCAGACGTCGACGGCAGAGCAGGGGTGCCCCCTGCGTGGTCCCACCACCGACTGCCGAGACCCCGTCGACCGTGCGCACGGGTTCCGGTGCCGGAGGTGCCCCGGGCATCGGGCGGTGGAGCCACCGACCTGAAAGCGCTGGTAAAGGGGCACGGTGAAGCCGCTGCTCGAGTCCGGGGCGGGAGTGGGCAGCTCGGTATCCTCGGCGTGCCCGCTCAACGAGACGGCGGCGGTCAGTCCTCGTTGTGAGGGTTCTGGAGGGATTGCGTGACTGGCTCGTTGCCACCGGACACCGCGCTGCCGGCGCGCTCGGATCCTGCGTTCGAGCGGTTCGCCCGCCTGGTCCGCCGGCAGCTGGACGTCCCGGTCGCGCTGGTCACGCTCGTGTCGGCGGAGCAGCAGGTGTTCCCCGGCGCGGTGGGGCTGCCCGAGCCGTGGCAGTCCACGCGCTGCACGCCGCTGAGCCACTCCTTCTGCCAGCACGTGGTGCGTTCGGCGGACCCGCTGGTCATCGCCGACGCCCGCACCGACCCGCTGGTCGCCGACAACCTCGCGGTCCCGGACCTGCACGTCATCGCCTACGCCGGCGTGCCGATCACGGATGCCGGCGGGCTGGTGGTCGGTTCGCTGTGCGCGATCGACAGCCAGCCGCGCACCTGGTCGGCCGACGAGCTCGCGGTGTTGACCGACCTGGCGGGTGCCTGCAGCTCGGAGTTGCACCTCCGCGCAGCCCAGCAGCGTGCCGCCGAGGCCACAGCGCGCGCTGAGGCGTCCGCGGCGCAGGCGCAGGAGTTGTTGGCGCAGCAGGAGGTCGACCGGTCCCGTTGGTCGCTGGCGCTGGACGCCGGGCAGGTGGGCACCTTCGACCTGGACCTGGCCACCGGCGAGCTGATCGTCGATGACCGGCTGCTGGAGCTGTCGGGGATGGACCGGGCCACCTTCAGCGGCCGTCCCGACGACGTCTACGCCCACATCCACCCCGACGACCTCGCCGACGTCCTGGCCCGCGTCAGGCATGCCGTCGACACCGGCGGGACGTACGACGCGGAGTACCGCATCGTGCTCGCCGACGGCTTCCACCGGTGGATCGCCGCCCGCGGGCAGACGCTGACCGACGGCGAGGGCAGGTCGGTCCGGCTGCTGGGCACGGTGTGGGACGTGTCCGGCCGCCGGCGGGCGCAGGACCGGCTGGCGCAGCTGGTCGAGTCGATGGCGGTCGGGTTCATCGCGATGGACACCGACTGGGTGATGACCCACGTCAACGCCGAGGCCGAGCGGGTCCTCGGCACACCGGCCGGCCAGCTGCTGGGGCGCGCCCTGTGGGAGGCGTTCCCGGCCGCGGTAGGCACGGAGTTCGAGGACCGCTACCGCCGTGCAGCCGACACCGGTCAGCCGGTGACCTTTGAGGCCTACTACCCCGAGCCGCTCGACATCCGGGTCGAGGTCCGCGCAGTGCCCAGCGCCGAGGGGATGGTCCTGTACTTCCTCGACATCACCGCCCGCCACCGCGCCCAAGAGCTGTCGGAGCGGGCCGTGGAGCGCGAGCGGCTGCTGTCCCGGATCACCGAGGAGCTCTCGGCGACGTTGGACGCCGCCGAGGCCGCCCGGCGGCTGACCCGGCTGGTCGTGCCTGACATCGCCGACTGGTGCGTCGTCACCCTCATCGACGACGAAGAGGCCGGTGGTGACCGCCGGGCGCTGCGCAACGTCACCTCCTGGCACCACGACCCGCAGTTGCGGGACACCGTGGACGCCTACGCCCACGCCCGGCTGGGTGCCCTACGTGATGACGCGCTGATCGTCCGGGCGATGCGGACCGGGCAGCTGCAGCTGCTGGCCGAGGGCGCCGCCGCTCGCGGGGCGGCGATGATGCAGCCCGGGCCGGTGCGCGAGCTGGTGTTGCAGCTGGCACCGGAGTCGGTCGCCGTGCTCCCGCTGCCCGGCCGGGACGGGCCGGTCGGGCTGCTCACCCTGTGCACCGGCAGCGACCGGGGCCCCTTCGCCCCGGCTGACCTGGCCACTGCCCGCCACGTCGCCGCCCGCGCCGGTCTGGTGCTGGACAACGCCCGCCTGTTCCGGCAGCAGCGCGACCTCGCCGAGGGCTTCCAACGGTCCCTGCTGACCCCACCGCCGGAGCCTGATCACCTGCAGATCGTGGTCCGCTACGTGCCCGCCGCGCAGGCCGCTGAAGTCGGCGGCGACTGGTACGACGCGTTCATGCAGCCCGGCGGCGCGACACTGCTCGTCGTCGGCGATGTCGTCGGCCACGACGTCGAAGCCGCCGCGGCGATGGGCCAGATCCGCGGCATCGTGCGCACCGTCGGAGCCCTGGACCACGACGGCCCGGCGTCGGTCCTGCGCCAGGTGGAGCAGGTGATGCAGACGCTGCAGTCACCGATCCTGGCGACCACGGTGGTGGCGCGGCTGGAGCAGAACGACAACGACCGCGCGGCGGGGCTGACCCGGCTGTGCTGGTCCAACGCCGGGCACCCACCGCCGATGGTGGTCGCCGCTGACGGCACGGTCACCGCGCTCACCACCGACCGCGCCGACCTGCTGCTCGGGGTGGACGCCGAGGCACCGCGGCGGGAGTCGCAGGTGATGCTGGACCGAGACGTGGTCGTGGTGTTCTACACCGACGGGCTCATCGAGCGCCGCGACTCCGACCTCGACGCCGGCACCGCCCGGCTTCAGACCGCGTTGGCCGACCTCGCCTGCTCCGACCTGGATGAGCTGTGCGACGAGCTGCTGACCCGAATGCTGCCCGATGCACCCAGCGACGACGTCGCCCTGATCGCGGTGCGGCTGCATCCGCAGGACCAGCCACGCCCGGCTGAGGCCGGCCCGCACCGGGTGCCGCCAGGCTTCCCGGTCGACTGACCCCGGGCCCCGGGCCCCGGTGCGCGAGGCCCGGTACTCGGCGCTCAGGTCCAATGGCTGGTGAGCCGGATGCTGGACCCGTGGTCGTCGCGTCGGAGCGCGACGTGGTCGCACAGCTGCCGGGCCAGCCACAGGCCCATGCCGCCGGCGGACAGGTCCTCGCCGTGGGCTGGCCCGTACCCGGCGAACGGGTCGGCCGGTCCGGGACCTGCGTCGGCGATGGTGCACACCAGCGTCCCGGGTGCGCTCCACAGCCGCAGGCTGACCGGCGGGTGGCCGTGCCGGACGGCGTTGGAGGTCATCTCGTCGACGGCCAGCTGGAAGTCCTCGAGCAAGTCGTCCGGTCCAGCGACCGTGCTCAAGTGTCGGCGGATGGTTCGCCGCAGCCCGATGAAGTCGTGCACGTCATCGGCGGCCAGTGCCGGCGGGGTGCGCTCCAGCGGCTCGTCAGGCACCGGCAGCCCGGCCAGGTAGTCCACCGGGTCGACGTAGCCGGGATTGGTCATCCGGCCGGCGCCGGTGACCAGGTGCGGGTGGGTGCGACGGGCAGTGGTCAGCAGCGGCTCGGGCAGCGCAGTGCTCATCACGCACAGCCCCCACAGCGGGGAGGATGCGAACGCGGAGTTGATCACCGCTTCGTACCGCTGCCACTCGTGCCAGTCAGCCGTGGTCGTGCCGAAGTCGACCTCGCCGACGACCCGGACCCGCCGACCGGGGCTGGCCTGCTCGGCCAGCCCGCGGAAGGTGGTGATGGCGGTCGGCGTGCGGGAGCGGTAGAGCGCAGGCCGTTCCAGCACCAGGACCAGCGGGTCGTTCCCGACCGCCTCACAGAGGGCGGCGGTGGCGTGCGGGCCGGCGGCGATCACCGCGCCGTCGCCGTTGGCCAGCCCCTCGAGCAGGAACGGGGCGGCGACGTCGGCCAGGTCCTGCGCCGAGTCGTAGAACAGCGCGTCATGCCGGAACCCCGGCCTCGCGCAGCCGCCCGGCACGGTGCCGGTCGTGCTGCCGCGGCGTTCGGTGCTCCCCGTGGCCTCGAGGCCCAACGCGTCCAACCCCCCGTCGTGCCACTCACGCTCCGTACGGGCGGCCGGCGCCCACGGTAGACGCCGCCGCGTGCCCGACCACTCGATGAGTGTGTCGCGGCGCGCACAGCGGGCACTGGCGTCAGGGCCGGAGCTGCTCCGGGTCGCCGGTGAGCCACTCTAGGACGACGATGCTGGCGTCGTCCTGCAGCTGGTCGCCCTGGTGGGCGAGCACGCTGCGCACCAGCCGCCGCACCGTCTCCGGTGCCGGGTCGCCGGCGGCCAGGGCGGAGCTGATGAAGTCCGCCAGCCGCTGCTCGCCGAAGAACTCCCCGTCCGGGGAGCGGGCCTCGGTGATGCCGTCGGTGTACAGCAGCAACCGGTCCCCGGGCTCCAGGCGGGTGGTGCACACCTCCGGTTTCCTGTCCTGCAGGCCCAGAGGGCGCGAAGGGGGGCAGCGCGGCGGGGACACCAGGGAGGCGCCGCGCAGGATGAGCGGCTCGGGGTGGCCGGCGTTGATCCACCGCAGCATGCCGGTGCTCAGGTCCAGGCGGGCGAGGACGGCGGTCGCGAACTGGCTGGCCGGGAACTGGTCGGCGATCGCGGTGTTGACCTCCGCGGCAAGGTCGGGCAGTTCCAGGGAGTTGCGCCGGCCGTGCCGGTAGGCGCTGATCGCGACGCTGGCCAGCACCGCCGCCGGCAGTCCGTGCCCGACCGCGTCGAGGACGAGCAGGTCGGCGGTGTCCCCGGTGACCTGGTAGTCGAAGCTGTCCCCGCCGACGTCGTAGGCGGGCTCGAGGCCCCCGGTGATGACGACCCGGCGGGTGCCGAACGTCATCGGCGGAAGCAGCTCCCACTGCATCTCCGCCGCCAGCGACAGGGTCTTGCGCCGGCGGAGCTTGGCGAACAGATCACTGTAGGCGTCGTTGGTCACCACCAGCTCGGCGACCAACGCCACGAACGCGCGGACCTCCTCCAGCAGCTCCTCACCCGGCGGGTCGGTGAACACGAACTCGGCTACCCCGAGCCGCTCCAAGCCGTCGAGCACCGGCACCCACAGGTGGGTCCCTCCGGTCGCCGGGCGGGTCAGCAGCTCGACCCGGCGGAACGCCCGCCCGGCCAGCGTGCCCTCCACAGGCAGCGACTGACGCTCGGGCACGCCGTTGCCCGGCAGCGGCAGCAGCGTGACCTGCTCGTAGTCGACGAGGTAGATCACTGTCTCGCGCGCCCCCAGCAGCTGGGCGTGCCGGGCGACGGTGGCCGCCAGCTCGTCGGGTGCCATCAGGTGCGAAGCACGCAGCAGTGAGCTCAGGGCGTCGGGCACTGCGGCTCACCTGTCGCTCGGGGACGGAACCCGAACCCTGTAGCCGCCGCCCCGGGGCCCTAACCGTGACCGCCGGCCAAGGGCACCGTGGCTCGCTGAGCGAGCCTCGCTCAGCGGCCATGCGTGGACCGCCGGGGCTGCAGGCCGCCGGCGGGCAGCAGCCACCCTCGGCGTGACCTGCGCGCCCGGCGCCGAGGCGCATCGGCTACTTGTAGGGCTGGCGACCAGTTCGCTGACTGCGACCTCGGCGACACCGCCCACGCCGTCCTGCGCCCGCTGAAGGTGTCACGGCCCGCCGGGGTGCGCCCAGCGGGAGCGCTGCCAGCGCTGAGCGCCCTACCGGGGGCGATCGGCGCTCCGGGCGCCCAGCGGTTGCACGTGCCAAGAGTTGCTTGTGCCAATCGCTGCTTCTGCCAATCGGCCGGCGATTGGCAACGTGCAACCCGAGATTGGCAAGCGCAACTCTTGGCAGCTCAGGCAACTTCACGCATGCCAATCTCGTGCAACTGCTCAGCGGATCAGCCTGCTGCCCTGGGGGTGAGCCGAGGCGGGGGTCAGGCGATGTCGGCGAGCTTGGTGCGCAGCTGGAGGACCGCCTTGGTGTGCAGCTGGCAGATCCGGCTCTCGGTCACCCCGAGGACCCGGCCGATGTCGGCCAGGGTGAGGCCCTCGAAGTAGTAGAGGCTCACCACGACCTTCTCCCGGTCGGGCAGCTGCTCGACCGCGCGGGCCAGCAGCTGGCGGGCCTCACCGTGCTCGGCCATCGCCTGCGGGTCCAGGGCGCTGGTGTCCTTGAGGGTGTCGACCAGGCGCGGGGCGGAGCCGTCGTCGTCGACGAGCAGCTCGTCGAGGGCGACCACGTTGACCAGGGACAGCTGGCCGAGGAACTTGCGGATGTCCTCGACGTCCATCTCCATCTCCGCGGCGATCTCCTCCTCGGTCGGGCTCCGCTGGAGCCGGCTCTCGAGGTCGGTGATCGTGCGCTCGAACTGACGCGCCTTCATCCGCACCGACCGCGGGATCCAGTCGGTGGAGCGCAGCTCGTCGATGATCGCGCCGCGGATGCGTGCCATCGCGTAGCTCTCGAACTTGATCTCCCGCGAGGGCTCGAAGCGGGTGATCGCGTCGATCAGGCCGAAGGTGCCGTAGGAGACCAGGTCGGCCTGCTCGACGTGCGCGGGCAGACCGCTGCCGACCCGGCCGGCGACGTACTTCACCAGCGGGGCGTAGTGCAGGATCAGCCGGTCGCGGAGACCGGTGTCCCGGTCGCGGACGTAGCGGGCCCAGAGGTCAGCGACCGCCGCGTCCGGGTCGTCGCTCGCCCCGAGCTGGTGGACCGTCGCCTCAGACACCTGCATCCCCCTGATCGCCTGGTGCTGTGCGCACCGTTGCCGTCCCCACTCTCTCAGGCCCGCGGATGGGCCTGCGCGTGGACCGCGCGCAGTCGCTCGACCGTCACGTGCGTGTAGACCTGCGTGGTCGCGAGGCTAGCGTGGCCCAGCAGCTCCTGGACCGAGCGCAGGTCGGCACCGCCCTCCAGGACGTGCGTGGCGGCGGAGTGCCGCAACCCGTGCGGGCCGATGTCCGGGGTGCCCGGGGCGGCCTGGACCGCCGCGTGCACGACCCGCCGGGCCTCCCGTGCGTCCAGCCGGCCGCCGCGGACGCCCAGCAGCAACGCCGGTCCGCTGGCCGGGGTGGCCAGGACCGGGCGCCCCTGGGTCAGCCACGTCTCCAGCGCCTGCGCGGCCGGCGCGCCGAACGGCACGCTCCGCTCCTTGCGTCCCTTGCCCAGCACCCGGAGCAGCCGCCGGGCACGGTCGACGTCGTCGACGTCGAGGCCGACCAGCTCCCCCACCCGGATGCCGCTGGCGTACAGCAGCTCGAGCACCAGCACGTTGCGCAGCCGGAGCGCGGTGGCCGCCGCGTCCTCGCCCTCGTCGGCGGGCTGGGTGGCCTGCTCCAGGACGGCGCGCGCCTGGTCGACGCCGAGCACCCCGGGCAGCGTGCGGTGCGCCCGGGGGCTGGCCAACCGGAGGCCGACGTCCTCGAGCACCTGGCCGCTGCGGCGCAGGTGGGCGGTGAACGAGCGGGCCGAGGCCGCCCGGCGGGCGGTGGTGGACCGGCTGTCGCCGCGGGTGCGGCCGGCGGCGAGCCAGCTGCGCAGCGTGCCGAGGTCGAGGTCGGCCGGGGTGGTCCCCTGCCGGCGGGCCAGGTGGTCCAGCAGCGAGACGACGTCGCCGACGTACCCGCGCACGGTGTGGGTGGAGAGGTCGCGCTGCAGCCGCAGGTGCTCCTCCCAGCCGTCCAGCGACTCGGCGAGGGCAGCCGGCAGCCCCGCCCGCAGCTCGGCCGTCCCCGCCATGGGGGCAGCGTCCGTGCCGGAACGGGACCGGTCAACCGGGCGCGCCGGTCCCGGTCCGCGGTGGCGGGTGCAGCCGCCAGCCGGTGCCGGTCCACTGGACCAGGTCGGCGAGCTCCAGCGAGGGGAGCACCCGCAGCACGTCGAGGACGTCGCAGCCGGCCACCGCGGCGAGCCGTTCGGGGCTGACGCCGGTGCGGACCGGGCAGGCGTCGAGCACCCGGCGGGCCACGTCGGACAGCTCGTCGCGGGCGTCGCCCGGCCGCTCCGGCGGCGCGGCGAGGTCGGCGCCCAGCGACCCGACCCGCTCGATGACCTGCGCCGCGGTGGTGACCAGCCGAGCGTTGCGCAGCTCGTCGCGGAGCAGCTCGTGGCAGCCGACCGACATCGCGGAGGTGACCGGTCCGGGCACGACCATCAGCGCGCGGCCCAGGTCGTCGGCCCGGTGGGCCGTGGCCAGTGCGCCGGACCGCGCGGCCGCCTCGACCACCACCGTGCCCTGGGTCAGCGCGGCGATCAGCCGGTTGCGGACCAGGAACCGGTGCCGCAGCGGCGCACAGCCCGGCGGCCACTCGCTGACCAGCAGGCCGCCGTCCAACAGCCGGGAGAACAGCGCGGAGTGCGCCGCCGGGTAGGCGCGGTCGACGCCGCAGGCGAGCACGGCCACGGTGGGGGCACCGGCGGCCAGCGCCCCGCGGTGGGCGGCGGCGTCGATCCCGTAGGCGCCGCCGGAGACGGTGGTCCAGCCGCGCTCCCCCAGCCCGTGGGCCAGCTCCCCGGCGACGTGCTCGCCGTAGGCGCTCGCCGCACGCGAGCCGACCAGCGCGACCGAGCGGTCGACCACGTCGACCAGCGCCCCGCTGCCACGCACCCAGAGCCCCAGGGGCGGCACGGGCGCGAGTGTCCGGTCCAGCCGGTGGTCCTCCGGCAGCGCGGAACTGGCCAGGGTCAGGCAGTGCAGGGCGAAGGTGGGCCACTCGTCGTCCTCGGGCACCACCAGGCGCGCGTTGCAGCGTTCGGCCCGCCGCAGGTCGGCGAGGCTGGCGTCCTCGGTGACCCGCGCACCGGCGACGGCCTGCACCCGCGGTGGGGCGGTCCCGGCCCGCACGGCGGCCACCGCCTCGACCGGCCCCACCCGTTCGACGAACCGCCAGGCCTCCACCGACCCGGGTTCGAGCGCACGACTGAGCCAGGCCCGCGCCCGGCGGACCGCCGGCCCGGCGACACCCCCGTGCGTCTCCGCCGGTGCGCTGCGCAGGTCGGCGACCAGCGCGTCGTGCCCCGCCCCTCCCCCGGCGGTCATGCCGCGGCCCGCTGCACGCGCATGCCGAGGGCCTCGGCGACCTCGTCGGCACCGGGCGCGGTGTGGCCCGCCAGGTCGGCGAGCGTCCACGCGACCCGCAGCACCCGGTCGAACCCGCGGACCGACAACGACCCCCGCTCCAGGGCCCGCTCGGCCAGCGACAGCGCCCGGCGCGGCACCGGCCACCGCTCGCGCAGCAGCCGGCCGGGCACCGCGCTGTTGAGCGTGAGCCCGGTCCCGGCCAGCCGGGCCGCGGCCGCCGCCCGGGCGGCACCCACCCGCCGGGCCACCACCTGCGTCGACTCCGGCGGCGCGACGCCGTCCAGCCAGGCGGCGCGGCTCACCGCCGGGAGGGTCACGTTGAGGTCGATCCGGTCCAGCAGCGGGCCGGAGAGCCGGGACTGGTAGCGCCGGCGCTCCAGCGGGCTGCACGTGCAGGCGGTGTCACCGGCCGCGCTCGCGCAGGGGCACGGGTTGGCGGCCAGCACCAGCTGCGCCCGGCAGGGGAACGTCGCCGAGCCGTTCGCCCGGTGGATGGTGACCTCGCCGCGCTCCAGCGGCTGCCGCAGCGTGTCGAGCACGGCTCGCGGGAACTCCGGTGCCTCGTCCAGGAACAGCACACCCAGGTGGGCCCGGCACAGCGCGCCCGGGCGGATCTGGCCCGACCCACCGCCGACCAGCGCGGCCATCGTCGCCGAGTGGTGCGGTGACTCGAAGGTGGGCCGCCGGACCAGCGGCGCCCCCGGGGGCAGGGTGCCGGCGACCGAGGCGATCGCGGTGACCTCCATCGCGGCCCGCTCGTCCAGTGGCGGCAGCAGGCCCGGCAGCCGCTCGGCGAGCATGGTCTTGCCCGCGCCGGGCGGGCCGCTGAGGAACAGGTGGTGCCCCCCGGCGGCGGCGACCTCCACCGCCCGGCGCCCGGCGGCCTGCCCGACGACGTCGGCCAGATCCGGGCCCGGGGGCTCGGGAGCCGCGGGCCCCCGGACGTGGGCCGGGACCGCGGCGGCACCGGCCAGGTGGCCGACGACC
This sequence comes from Modestobacter sp. SYSU DS0904, assembly GCF_054051115.1. NCBI lineage: Bacteria > Bacillati > Actinomycetota > Actinomycetes > Geodermatophilales > Geodermatophilaceae > Modestobacter > Modestobacter sp. SYSU DS0904. The sequence goes on from NZ_JBJHAQ010000008.1 coordinate 79,127, forward strand.
TGCCGCAGGCTCCCGGCAGCCAGCACCTCGATCCCCTCGACGAGCGCGGCCTCGTCGGCGTTGTCGGCCGGCACCACGACCTGCCGGTGCCCGGCGCGGGCGGCGGCGAGCACGGCGGGGAGCACCCCGCGGACCGTCCGCAGCGAGCCGTCCAGGCCGAGCTCGCCGAGCAGGACCAGCTGGCGCACCCGATCGGCGGGCACCACGCCGGCGCCGGCGAGCACCGCCACGGCGAGGGCGAGGTCGAAGCCGCTGCCCTGCTTCGGCATCGCCGCCGGGGACAGGCCGATGGTCACCCGGCGGAGCGGGAAGTCGTGCCCGCTGTTGACGACCGCCGCGCGCACCCGGTCGACCGACTGGCGCACGACGGCGTCGGGCAGGCCGACGAGCACCACCGTGGGCACCCCGGCGGCGAGGTCGACCTCGACCTCGACCATGGCGCCCCGCACGCCGACCAACCCCACCGACCACGTCCGGGCCAGCGCCATCAGAACGCGTTCCGCAGGTGCGCCACGCGGGCCGGCCCGTCGACCGGGACGTGCACCCCCACGACGTCGAAGCGCAGGTCGGGTGCGTGGTGCTCGTGCGCGGCGAGCCAGGCGCGGGCCAGCTGGCGCAGCCGCCGCCGCTTGCCGGCGGTGACCGCTTCCGCGGGGTGCCCGAAGCCGGTGCCCCGGCGGGTCTTCACCTCGCAGAAGACGATCGCGTCGCCGTCGCGGGCGACGACGTCGAGCTCACCGTGGCGGCAGCGCCAGTTCCGGTCGAGCACCTGCATGCCGGCGTCGGTGAGCAGCCGGACGGCCACCCGCTCGCCGTAGGCGCCGAGAGCGGCTCGTGGGGTGGGGGTCGTGGACACCCCTCGACCCTGATCCCGGCCCGGGGCGGCGGGCCAGTGCCGCACCGGGTCTGTGGACAGCGGGTGCGGCTGTGGACGACGCCCCGCCGGTCAGCGCCGCGCCGGTGCAGCCTGGCCGGGTGCGGAGGACGGGGTCAGGGCAGGCGCGGGTTGTCCGGCAGCTCGAGGTCCGGCTTGTCCAGCTCCTCGACGTTGACGTCCTTGAACGTCACCACCCGCACGTTCTTCACGAACCGCGCCGGGCGGTACATGTCCCAGACCCAGGCGTCGGTGAGGGTGAGCTCGAAGAACACCTCACCGCCGGCGTCACGGACCTGCAGGTCGACGCTGTTGGCCAGGTAGAACCGCCGCTCGGTCTCCACCACGTAGGAGAACTGGCGGACGATGTCCTTGTACTCGCGATAGAGCTGCAGCTCCATCTCGGTCTCGTACTTCTCGAGGTCCTCGGTGCTCATCGCGTGTGCTCCACGAGTGCCGGCGTGGGCAGGCCGGCACGGTGGTCGGCAGCCCGCGGGATGGATCCGGAGACGAGCTCCGGGAGGTCGTTCGACTGGGCGGGCACGGGTCCATCATCGGGCATGGCCCCCCTCTGCGGCAGCGCCGGTGTCCGCGCGGCGTGCGCGTCCCGCGCCCGGGCCACGTTCACGAACCGCATCCGGTGCTCCGGGCAGGGGCCGTGCTCGTCGAGGGCCGCGCTGTGCGTCTCGGTGATGTAGCCCTTGTGCACGTCGAACCCGTAGTCGGGGAACCGCGCGTGCAGGTCGAGCATCATCCGGTCCCGGGTCACCTTCGCCAGCACGGAGGCGGCGGCGACGCAGGCGGCGACCCGGTCGCCCTTCCAGACCGCCAGCGAGGGCTGGGCCAGGCCGCTGACCGGGAACCCGTCGGAGAGCACGTACTCCGGGCCCGGGTCGAGCGTGTGCACGGCCCGCCGCAGGGCCTCGATGTTCGTCACGTGCATGCCCCGGGCATCGAGCTCGGGCACCGGGATGACGACGACCGACCAGGCGACCGCCCGGTCCACGACCTCGGCGTAGACCTGCTCCCGGGTGGCCGGGGTGAGCAGCTTGGAGTCGGCCAGTCCGGGCACGCGGCCGCGCCGGCCGGCCGGCAGCACGCAGGCGGCCGCGACCAGGGGCCCGGCGCAGGCTCCGCGACCGGCCTCGTCGGCGCCGGCGATCGCGCCGAAACCGCGGCGGCGCAGCGAGCGCTCCATCTCCCAGAGGGCGTCCGGCGCCTCCACGGCAGCGCCGCCGCGGGAGCGCGGGACGGCCCCGGAGCCGGGGACGGTGGATCGGGCAGGCATCGACTGCCGACCCTACGACGCCGGGGTCCGTGGTGGCCCCGGGACCGGCCGACGGCGCACGCACCCGGGCGGCGCACGCACCGGGCGGCGAACGCACACGAGCCGGTCCGCGGGGGAACGGGGACCGGCTCGTGGCGGGCGGGCGTGATCGGCAGCTGCCGACCAGCCCGGCCTGCCGGGACGTGGGGGGGACGTCCCGGCCGTGGGGGTCGGGTCGGGAGGCGGCGGGCGCGATGCCCGGTCCGCTCCCGGCCCGCCGGCTCAGACGCCGGTGGCGGTGAAGGAGTGCGCGCCGCAGGTGCAGGTGGGGTTGCGGGCGGAGAGCACCAGCGAGACGGCGTGGGCCCGGTCGCGGGCGCCGAGCTTGCGCAGGATCGCCTTGACGTGGGACTTGACGGTGTCCTCGCTGATGAACAGGTTCCGGCCGATCTGCCGGTTGGACTGCCCCTGGAGGAGCTCGTCGAGGACGTCGGACTCCCGGCGGGTCAGCGGCACCTCGGGGGTGAGCGGCTTGGCGACCGACTCGACCCCGCCCTCGGTGCGGCGGATCTGCGGGTCGACGACGGTGCGCCCGGCACGAGCCGCGAGCACCGCCCAGCCCAGCAGCGTGGGCGAGGTGTTCATCAGCAGGTAGCCGCGGACGCCGGCGGCCAGCGCCTCGTTGACCACGGCCGGGTCCTCGGAGCTGGCGATCGCGACGATCGCGATCTGCGGGTAGCGGCGGCGCAGGTCACGGCAGGCGTTCAGGGTCGCGGCCCGGCCGGCGCCCAGCTCGACCACGACGGCGTCGGGGCGGGCGGAGTCGGCCAGGGTCAGTGCCCGCCGGGGCTCCCCGGGGGTGCCCACCGCCTGCATGCCGGCGGTCTCGTTGATCATGCCGATCAGGCCGCGGCGCAGAACCGGGGCGTCCGCGAGGATCATGACGCGGGTGACGCCGCGCGTGGTGCTCGCCATGGGTGCAGACACTGTCTGACTCTCCGTTCGGGTCTGATGACTCTCTGCGATGTACATCGACCGGGTGAACGGAGTACTTGAACAACTTCCGCGAACTTCTTTGCACGACGCGCGCAGATCATGCCGAAAGACGGGTCCGGGCGGTCGCCGGGTGTGCTCGACCGACGGCGCGCCTGCTCGACAGTGGGCCAGGAGGACCCTTTCGAGCAGGCGGTGGTCAGCCGGCCGAGGAGCCCCGCGCCGGCCGGGTCTGCGCCGGGCGCCGCACGCGCCGCCAACCGGTGCGCGGCGGGCGCCGGGACGGGCCCGACGCACGGGCACGATGCAGCCTGCGCCGCCGCCAGGCGGTCAGCGGCACGGCGCCGGCCAACCCCAGCACGTAGGGGACCGCGACTGCCGCGCCGCCCTGGACCGGCACCCCGACCGGGGCGGCTGCCGCGTCGGCCTGCTGGATCTCCGGGTCGTCGATGAGCCCGAACCGGTCCAACGGCCACACGATGAGCGCCGCCTTGCCGATGACGTCGTCCACCGCGATGGTGCCGGCGTACTTGTCGTTGCTGTGCTCGACGGAGTCCGCCGACGCCGAGCGGTGGTCGCCCATCACCCACAGCCGCCCCTCGGGGACGACGACCGGGGAGAACGTCCGCGACTCGATCGGGTTGTCCTGGTAGATGTACGGCTCGTCCAGCGGCTCGCCGTCGACGGTCACCCGGCCCTCCGGGTCGCAGCAGGCGACCTCCTGCCCGCCCGTGGCGATGACCCGCTTGACGTAGTCGTCCTCGCTGGGCGGGGCCACCCCGATCGTCCGGCCCAGGGTCAGCAGCCCCCCGGTGAACCAGTTGCTCGGCTCCTCGACGGCGATCTCCGGGGACCAGGTGTCCGGCCCGCGGAAGACCACGACGTCACCGGGCTCTGGCTCGCCGAACCAGTAGGGCACCTTGTTGACCAGCACCCGGTCCCCGGTGCAGCCGGGGCAGCCGTGCAGCGTCTGCTCCATCGAGCCCGACGGGATGAAGAACGCCTGCACCAGGAAGGTCTTCACCAGCAGGGCCAGCACGAAGGCGATGACCAGCAGCACCGGCAGCTCACGCACCAGCGAGCCCTTCTTCGCCGGTGCGCGTCTCCCCGTCGACGTGCCGCCCGGGTCGGGCCCACCGGCGCGGCGGTCGCCCGCCTCCGGCGTGGACGGGGAGTCCGGGGTGTCGTCCCGCTCGGGACTGCCGGCGGACGAGTCGGTGGGGCCGTGCGTGCTCATCGCCGATCAGCCTACGGTCCGCGCGCCACCCCGCCCGGCGGACGCGGGGCAGCGTCGCGACCTCACCGGCGCGCGAGCCCCCCGGAGAACGCGAACGGGCCGGCTGCCCGTGGCAGCCGGCCCGTTCGACGCGGAGACGCTGGGATCAGCGCGCGACGACCTCGCGCTTCTCCTTGATCTTGGCGGCCTTGCCGCGCAGCTCGCGGAGGTAGTACAGCTTCGCCCGGCGGACGTCACCGCGGGTGAGCACCTCGATCTTCTCGACGACGGGGGTGTGCACCGGGAAGGTGCGCTCCACGCCGACGCCGAAGCTGACCTTGCGCACGGTGAAGGTCTCGCGGATCCCGCCACCCTGGCGCCGGATGATCACGCCCTGGAAGACCTGGACGCGCGAGCGGGTGCCCTCGATGACCCGCACGTGCACCTTCACGGTGTCCCCGGGGCGGAAGTCGGGGATGTCGTTGCGCAACGACGCGGCGTCGAGGGCGTCCAGGGTGTTCATCGCAGCAGTCCTCAGGATCTAGGGAACTCGTCGTGGAACGGGCAGCGGGGTCCCGGTGAGTCCGTACCGGGGGGCCGCGCTCCACCACCCGCGACATCGTCCATGACGTGGTCAGGGAACGTCGTCGTCAGGCGGGGAGCCACCATCGACAGGAGCCGACGGCGTGCAGCAGCTCTCTACTGTGCCACATCTTCAGCTGACGATGCGCGGGGGCCCCGTCCACGGGCCCGCGAGCAGCTGCGGCAGCACCTCGGCGAGCTGCTGGGGGGCGAACGCCACCCCGCCGGCGGCCACCTCGGCCGCGCTCCACCAGCGGTGCGGCTCGTCGGCGAGCAGCTCGAGTTCGGTGCGCCCGGCGACGTCGACCTCGTGCCGGACGTCGCGCAGCACGAAGAACGTCTCCCGGGAGTCGATCGCCTGCCCGCCCCACCGGCCCAGGTGCCGGCGCAGCCAGACCGGCCCCTCCAGGTCGGCGGGGTCGGCACGCAGGCCGGTCTCCTCGGCGAGCTCCCGGACGGCGGCGGTGCGCAGGTCCTCGCCGTCCTCCACTCCCCCACCGGGCGTGTACCAGAACAGCACGTCGCCGGGGACGGCGTCCGGGCCGGTGAGCCGGGCGCCGAGGAGCAGCACCCGCTGCGCCGGGTCGAGCACCAGGACGCGCGCGGTCGGCCGGACCCAGGGCTGGGTGGTCACGACTGGCTGGTCACGACTGGGTGGTCACGGCTGGGGGTCGGCGTCCAGCGCCGCCCGGTCGGCCGCCGACAGCCCCTCGGCCGGCAGCGCGGCGAGCAGGTCGGGTCGGCGGTCGGCGGTGCGCCGCAAGGACTCCGCGCGGCGCCAGCGGGCGATGGCCGCGTGGTCACCGGACAGCAGCACCGGCGGCACGTCCTGGCCGCGCCAGGTGGCCGGGCGCGTGTAGGAGGGGCCCTCGAGCAGCCCGTCGGCGTGGGAGTCGAACTCCACCGACTCGGCGTTGCCGACGACCCCCGGGATCAGCCGGGTCACCGCCTCGACCATCACCAGCACCGCGGACTCGCCACCGGCGAGGACGTAGTCGCCGATGGAGACCTCCGAGACCGGGCCGGCCGAGGCCGCCCAGTCCGCGACCCGCTGGTCGATCCCCTCGTAGCGGCCGCAGGCGAAGACCAGCCCGGGCTCGGCGGCCCACTCGGCGGCGACCGCCTGGGTGAACGGCCGACCGGCCGGGGTCGGCACCACCAGCCGGGTGCCCGGCGGCCGGACCGCCTCGAGCGCCCGGGCCCAGGGCTCGGGGCGCATGACCATGCCGGGGCCGCCGCCGTAGGGGGCGTCGTCGACCGTGCGGTGGACGTCGTCGGTCCACTGCCGCAGGTCGTGCACCCCGACGGAGACCAGGCCCCGCGCGGCGGCCTTGCCCAGCAGCGACTGGCCGAGCGGGGCGAGGTACTCCGGGAAGATCGTGACCACGTCGATCCGGAAGCCGCTCACAGGTCGAGCAGCCCCTCGGGCGGGTCGACGACGAGCCGCCCACCGGCGACGTCCACGGTCGGCACCATGGCCGTGACGAACGGGACGAGCAGCTCGCGGCCGTCGGTGCGCCGCACGACCAGCAGCTCGGCGCCCTCGTGCCGCACGGCGGTCACCTCGCCCAGCGGCGTCCCGTCGGTCAGCTCGGCGGCCAGACCGACCAGCTGGTGGTCGTAGAACGAGTCCGGGTCGTCGAGCTCGGGGAGCGCGTCGACCGGGACGAGCAGCCGCGTGTTGCGCAGCGCGTCGGCGGCCTCCCGGTCGGTGGCCACGACGCCGTCCGGACCGGCCAGCTGCAGCAGCAGGACACCGCTGTGCCAGCGGGCGGCGTGCACGGTCAGCGGGCCGCGGGAGGCGGGATCGGTGAGCAGCACCGACCCCGGGGCGAACCGCAGGTCGGGGTCGTCGGTGCGGACCTCGACGGTCACCTGACCACGGACACCGTGGGGCCGGCCGATGCGGCCGACCACCACGGTGTCGGGGTGTGCGGGGGTGGCGCCGGTGGCGCCGGGAGTGCTCAGCGCCCGTCGGTGTCGACGACGTCGACCCGAAGGCCGCGGCCGCCGACACCGGTCATGACCTGCCGCAGCGCCTTGGCGGTGCGGCCGCCGCGGCCGATGACCTTGCCGAGGTCGTCGGGGTGGACCCGGACCTCCAGGGTCTTGCCGCGCCGGCCGTTGACCATGTCGACCACGACGTCGTCGGGGTTGTCGACGATGCCCTTGACCAGGTGCTCGAGCGCTTCTTCGAGCACGTCTTACTCGGCAGCAGGCGTCTCGGCGGCGGGAGCCGCCTCGGCAGCCGGGGCGTCAGCAGCCGGAGCGGCGTCGGCCTTGGGAGCGGCCTTCTTCTTGGGGGTGGTCGCCTCGGTCGTCGGCTCGTCCATGGCGGCGCGGGCGGCCTCCTCGTACAGGGCCTTCCGGTCCGGCTTGGGGGCCGCGACCTTCATCGGGGCCGGAGCCGGCTCACCCTTGAACTTCTGCCAGTCACCGGTGACCCGGAGGATGGCGCGGACGGCCTCGGTCGGCTGGGCGCCGACACCGAGCCAGTAGGCGGCACGCTCGCCGTCGACCTCGATGAAGGACGGGTCCTCCTTCGGGTGGTACTTGCCGATCGTCTCGATCGAACGACCGTCCCGCTTGGTGCGGGCGTCGGCGACGACGATGCGGTAGTACGGCGCGCGCATCTTGCCCAGGCGCATGAGCTTGATCTTGGTGGCCACGGTGTGTGGTGTGCTCCTCGAACGTGTGTGGTTGCCCGCCGGACGGACGCGTGGGGGTACGCCGGGGCGAGGCGATGGACACGGGCGTGGATGGTGAGAGGGCCACCCGCCGCCGTGTTCGACAGACCATGATGCCAGACGCCGGGGAAGAGCTCATGACCGCGGCCGGGCGAGGTCAGTCCCCGGTGCCCTCCGGCGGCACGAGAAAGCCACCCCAGCCGTCGTAGCGACCGCCGTGCCGCCCGACGATCGCCACGATCTCCCGGGTGAACGCCGCCGCGGAGTCGTGGTCCACCGCGGTCATCGCGCTGAACTCGACCCAGACGGTGAGCAGCCGCCGGTAGGTGCCGTCGATCCGGTAGCCGGCCTGCACCAGCTCCGCGGACGCGGCTGCCGCCGCCCGGCGGGACCGGAAACCGGCCAGGTGGTCGATCGGCCGCGGGGCGTGCACCTGGTCGCCGTGCCCCAGGTTCGCCTCGACGGTCTCGGCGGTGAGCCGGAGCTGCTCCCGGAGGGCCGGCTCGTCAGCCACGGACGGCGGCGAGGACGGCGCCGGCGGCCTCGGCGACCGGCACCTCGGCCCGCTCCCCGGTGGCCCGGTCGCGCACCTCGACGACGCCCTCGGCCAGGCCCCGCCCGACGGTGACGATCGTCGGCATGCCCAGCAGCTCGGCGTCCTTGAACTTCACCCCGGGCGAGACCTTCGGGCGGTCGTCGTAGAGCACGGTCAACCCGGCGGCGACCAGCTCCTCGGCCAGCGCCTGCGCGGCCTCGAAGACGGCGGCGTCCTTGCCGGTGGCGACCAGGTGGACGTCGGCCGGAGCGACCGACCGCGGCCAGCGCAGGCCCAGCTCGTCGTGCGTGGACTCGGCGATGGCGGCCACGGCCCGGGAGACGCCGACGCCGTAGGAGCCCATGGTGACGGTGACCAGCTTGCCGTTCTCGTCGAGCACCTTCAGGTCCAGCGCCTCGGCGTACTTGCGGCCCAGCTGGAAGATGTGACCCATCTCCACGCCCCGGGCCAGCTCCAGCGGGCCGGAACCGTCCGGGGCGGGGTCGCCGGCCCGCACCTCGGCGGCCTCGATGACGCCGTCCCAGCCGAAGTCGCGGCCGGCGACCAGGTCGAAGACGTGCTTGCCGGGCTCGTTGGCGCCGGTGATCCACCGGCTGCCGGGCACGACCCGCGGGTCGACCAGGTAACGGATGCCGGTCTTGCTCTCGCTGCCCAGCACCTGCGGGCCGATGTAGCCCTTCACCAGGTCGGGGTGGGCGGCGAAGTCGGTGAACGGCTCCACCTCGGCGGGCGAGACCTGCGCCTCCAGCCGCTTGGCGTCGACCTCCCGGTCACCGGGCAGCCCGATGACCAGCGGCTCCCGGGTGCCGTCGGGGTGGACCAGGGTGACGACGACGTTCTTCAGCGTCGACGCGCCGGTGTACCCGGCCTGCGGGAACAGCTCGTTCGCCGCGGCGACCAGCGTCTCGATGGTCGGGGTGTCCGGGGTGTCCTCGACGTGCGCCTCGGGCAGCCCGTCGAACGGGATCGACTCGGGGACGACGGTCGAGACGGCCTCGACGTTGGCCGCGTACCCGCCGGGTGAGCGGACGAAGGTGTCCTCGCCGATCGACGTCGGGTGCAGGAACTCCTCGCTCTTGGACCCGCCCATCGCGCCGGACATCGCCGAGACGATGACGTACTCCAGGCCGAGCCGGTCGAAGATCCGGATGTAGGCCTCGCGGTGCGCGGCGTAGGAGCGGTCCAGTCCGGCGTCGTCGACGTCGAAGGAGTAGCTGTCCTTCATGGTGAACTCACGGCCGCGGAACAGCCCGGCCCGGGGACGCGCCTCGTCCCGGTACTTGGTCTGGATCTGGTACAGCGAGACCGGCAGGTCCTTGTAGGAGCCGTAGAGGTCCTTCACCAGGAGCGTGAACATCTCCTCGTGGGTGGGGCCGAGCAGGAAGTCGTTGCCCCGCCGGTCCTGGAGCCGGAACAGGTTGGGGCCGTACTCGGTCCAGCGGCCGGTCGCCTCGTAGGGCTCGCGCGGCAGCAGCGCGGGGAAGTGCACCTCCTGCGCGCCCATCGCGTCCATCTCCTCGCGGACGATGCGCTCGACGTTGCGGAACACCCGCCAGCCCAGCGGCAGCCAGGTGAAGCCACCCGGCGCAGCCCGCCGGATGTAGCCGCCCCGGGCGAGCAAGCGATGGCTGGGGACCTCCGCGTCGGCCGGGTCGTCGCGCAGGGTGCGCAGGAACAGGGAGGACATCCGAAAGAGCACGGTGCACATTGTCGGCCTACCGGCCGACACCGCGTCCAGCGGGTTCCCGCGCTGCGCTGAGCCGTTCCCGGTTCCTCCTCGTGGAGGGCTCCGCCCTCCCTCGTCACAACCGACCGACTGCGTCGGGAGATCCGTACCCGTAGGTGGTCCGGTTCGCTGATCCCCGCGCCCAGCTGCTCAGGCGACGACGCGGCCGCGGAGGACCAGTCGTTGCGGTCGCTGCAACGTGTCCAGCTCGGTGCGGGGGTCGGCCTCGTACACGACGAGATCGGCCGGCGCCCCCTCGGCGATGCCGGGCAGGCCCAGCCACCCGCGCGCCGCCCAGGACGCCGCGCCGACCGCCGCCTCCGCGGGCAACCCGGCGGCGTGCAGCGCCCGCACCTCGTCGGCGATGACCCCGTGGTCGATGCCGCCGCCGGCGTCGGTGCCGGCGAACACCGGCACACCGGCCTCGTGGGCCGCCCGCACCACGGCGCCGGCCTGCGCGTACAGCCGCCGCATCGTCGAGGCGTAGGCGGGGAACCTCGCCTCCCCCGCCGCCGCGAAGCCGGGGAAGTTCGCCACGTTCACCAGGGTCGGGACGACCGCGGTGCCCCGGGCCGCCATCTCGCCGACCAGCTCCTCGGTCAGCCCGCTGCCGTGCTCGATGCAGTCGATGCCGGCCCCGATGAGGTCGGGCAGCGCATCGGTGCCGAAGGTGTGCGCGGTGACCCGGGCGCCCTCCTCGTGCGCGGCGGCGATCGCCGCGGCGACGACGTCGGCCGGCCACTCCGGCGCCAGGTCGCCCACCCCGCGGTCGATCCAGTCGCCGACGAGCTTCACCCAGCCGTCGCCCCGCCGGGCCTGCACCCGGACCTGCTCGACGAGGTCGGCCGGCTCCAGCTCGATGGCCAGCCCGGGGATGTACCGCCGGGTCGCGGCCAGGTGCCGGCCGGCCCGGATCACCCGCGGCAGGTCCGCGTGGTCGTCGAGCACCCGGGTGTCGACCGGTGAACCGCAGTCGCGCAGCAGCAGCACGCCGGCGTCCCGCTCGGCGAGCGCCTGGGCGCGGAGCCCCTCGAGGTCACCGACGTGCTCACCACCGTGCCCGAGGCCGACGTGGCAGTGCGCGTCGACCAGGCCGGGCAGCACGAACCCGCCCCGGTCGACCGTCTCGGCGCCCGGGACGGGTTCGAAGGTGATCCGCCCGTCCCGCACCCACAGGTCGCGGTGCTCCCCCTCGGGGAGGACGACGCCGGACAGGTGCAGGGCGGGGGTGGTCACCGGTTCAGCGGCCCTGGTCCCGGGACGGGCCGTCCTTGAACTGGCTGAAGTCGAGCTTGGAGAGGTCGGGCAGCGCCTGGCCGGGCGGGAGGCCGGGCAGGCCACCGGGCGGCTGGCCGGGCATGCCGCCGGGGAAGCCACCCATCGCGCCGGGCGCACCGATCGGCCGGCGCGCCGGGCCACCCTTGGCCTTGCCCTTCCCCTTCTTGCCCTTGCCGCGGGCCTGCACCTGGTTCTGCCGGCCGCGCTGCTTCTTCGACATCGGCCCCATGCCGGGCATGCCCATGCTGCCGGCCATCTGGCCCATCATCTTCTGCGCCTGGGCGAACCGCTCCAGCAGCTGGTTGACGTCGGTGACGCTCATGCCGGAGCCGTTGGCGATGCGCACCCGCCGCGAGGCGTTGATGATCTTCGGCTCGACCCGCTCGGCCGGCGTCATCGACCGGATGATCGCCGCCGTGCGGTCCAGGTCACGCTCGTCGACCTGCTTGAGCTGGTCCTTCATCTGGCCCGCACCGGGCAGCATCCCCAGCAGGTTGGCGATCGGCCCCATCTTGCGGATCGCCATCATCTGCTCGAGGAAGTCCTCGAGGGTGAAGCCCTCGCGGGCGGCCAGCTTGCCGGCCATCCGCTCGGCCTGGTCGGCGTCGAAGGCCTGCTCGGCCTGCTCGATGAGGGTGAGCACGTCGCCCATGCCGAGGATGCGCGAGGCCATCCGCTCGGGGTGGAAGACGTCGAAGTCGGCCAGCTTCTCGCCGGTGGAGGCGAACATGATCGGCTGGCCGGTGATGTACCGGACCGACAGCGCCGCACCACCGCGGGCGTCGCCGTCGAGCTTGGTGAGCACCACGCCGGAGAAGCCGACGCCCTCGGCGAAGGCCTGCGCGGTGGTGACCGCGTCCTGCCCGATCATCGCGTCGACGACGAAGAGCGTCTCGTCGGGCTGCACGGCGTCGCGGATGCCGGCGGCCTGGGCCATCAGCTCCGCGTCGATGCCCAGCCGGCCGGCGGTGTCGACGACGACGACGTCGTGCATCGTGCGCCGCGCGTGGTCGATCGACTCGCGGGCCACCGCGATCGGGTCGCCGACGCCGTTGCCGGGGGCGGGGGCGAAGACGTCCACGCCGGCCTGCCCGGCGACCACGGACAGCTGCTGCACCGCGTTGGGGCGCTGGAGGTCACAGGCGACCAGCAGCGGGGTGTGCCCCTGGCTCTTCAGCCAGCGGCCGAGCTTCCCGGCCAGCGTGGTCTTCCCGGCGCCCTGCAGACCGGCCAGCATGATCACCGTCGGGGACTGCTTGGCGTAGCGGATCCGCCGGGTCTCCCCGCCGAGGATGCCGACGAGCTCCTCGTTGACGATCTTGATGATCTGCTGCGCCGGGTTCAGCGCCTGGGAGACCTCGGCGCCGCGCGCCCGCTCCTTGACCGAGGTGATGAAGGAGCGGACGACCGGCAGGGCGACGTCGGCCTCGAGCAGGGCGATCCGGATCTCGCGCGCGGTGGCGTCGATGTCCTCGTCGGAGAGCCGGCCCTTGCCGCGCAGACCGGTGAAGACCTTGTCCAGGCGGTCGGAGAGGGTCTCGAACACAACACGTCCTCAAAGCAGTCGGGCGCGCAGCCGCCGCCGGAGTCCGGACGGTTCGACTCGGGCGCCCGGGGCCACCCCGGGGCCGTCACGCCACCTCTGCCCAGCCTAACGACCTCCGGGCCGACGCGGACCCCGCGGCGGTGCACCTGGTCAGGCGGCGGCCCGCCGGTGCCGCTCCCCCGCCGACACCTCGCGGTTCACGATGGCCGCGCCGCAGTCGACGCAGAGCCACTCCGGGCACTCGCCACCGTCCTCGGTGTGGCCGTCGATGCACGGTGGCTGCTCGAAGCGGGTGTCGTGCCCACAGCTCACGCAGGGCCAGGTCGGCAGCTCGCTCACGGGGTGCCCCTTCCGTTCGTCGTCTCGGCGCCGGTCGTCGTCCGACACCTGCAACGTCCCACGAGGGTCCGACAGAACCGGGGCAGCCGCCGGGCCGGGCGCCGCTCAGCCGTCGCGGCCGGGCAGTCCGGCGGCGTCGCGGACCTCCCCGCGGGCGGCCGCGACCAGCGCCCGCTCGGCGCGTTCGCGCTGGCCGGCGTCGATCGGGGTACCGCTGGGGTCGGCGACGTAGAAGGCGTCGACGGCGTCCGCCCCCAGCGTCTCGATGGTGGCCGAGCTCACGTCCAGCCCCGCGTCGGCCAGCGCCGCGGTGAGCCGGTGCAGCAGGCCCGCGCGGTCGGTGGCGCGCACCTCCACCAGGCCGGTGACCCCGGTGGCCTCGGCGTCGAACCAGGAGACCCGCGGCGCGCGCCCCGGCGCCCGGTCCTGGCTGTAGTCGTGCTCCCGCTGCCGCAGCCGCTCGGCCAGCGGCAGGGTGCCCTCCAGCGCGGCGCGGACGCCGTCGGCGAGGATCTCCGGCACCGGTGCGCGCCCGAACCGGGGCCGGACGGCGAACACCTGCGTGGCGTGCCCGCCCTGCACGCTGACCCGCGCCGCGCGCACGTCGAGCTGGTTGAGCGCCAGCACCCCCGCGCACAGACTGAACAGCCCGGGCCGGTCGGGCGCGCCGATGGTGATCTGCTGACCGTCCAGCACGTCCTCCATGCCGACCGTGACCGGTTCGGTCGGCCCGGGGATCGCCGGCGCCGGTGCGGTGACCTGCGGCTCGGTGGGCTCCAGCACCGGCTCCGGGGTCGCGGTGCTGCCCAGCCGGGCGGCCACCCGGGCCACCAGGGCGGCGACCAGGTGGGCCTTCCACGGCGACCAGGCGGAGGTGCTGGTGGCCGCGCCGTCGGCCTGGGCGAGCGCGTGCAGCAGCTGCAGCAGGGCGGCGTCGGCGTCGATCGCCTCGACCACCCGGTCGACGGTCAGCGGGTCGTCCAGGTCGCGACGGGTGGCCACGTCGGGCAGCAGCAGGTGGTGGCGCACCATCGCGACCAGCGTGGCGACGTCCGGCGGGCTGAACCCCATCCGGGCGGCCACCTCCCCCACGACGACCACCCCGACGTCGGTGTGGTCGCCGGGCCAGCCCTTGCCGATGTCGTGCAGCAGGGCGCCCACCAGCAGCAGGTCCGGCCGGTCGACGTCCCGGGTGAGCTCCGCGGCCGCGGCCGCCGCCTCGACCAGGTGCCGGTCGACGGTGAACCGGTGCCAGGGGTGGCGCTGCGGCAGCGACCGCACCCGGTCCCACTCCGGCAGCATCCGGGACAGCAGCCCCTCCTGGTCCAGCTGCTCCAGCACCGGGACGGCGCTGCGCCCGCTGGCCAGCAGACGCAGGAACGACCAGCGGACCTCCGGCGGCCACGGCTCGGGCAGCGGCGGGGCGTGCACGGCGAGGACCTTGAGCGTGTACGGCGACAGCAGCAGGTCGGCCCGCGCGGCCGCCGCGGCGCCGCGCAGCACCAGGCCGGGGTCGGCGGCCGGCCGGGCGTCGCGGGCCAGCACCACCTCGTCGCCCTGGCGCACCAGCCCCTCGGCCAGCGGCTCCCGGCGCACCCGGCGGTAGCGGGCCCGGGGCCGGCGGACCAGCGAGGCGTCCACCCGGCGCCAGGTCTCGTCGGCGACGAACGCCAGCCGCCGGCCCGCCAGGCTCACCTGGCGCAGCAGCGCGTCGTCGTCGGCCAGCCCGAGCGCCTCGGCGACCGGCCGTTGCTCCTGCCGGACCAGCACGTCGATCGCCCGGCCGCTGCGCGCGCGCAGGGCGTCCCGGGCGTCGAGCAGCAGCGTGTAGGCCTCCCCCACGTCGGCCGGGGGCTCGTCGGCCAGCTGCGCGGCGGCCAGCGCGCGCAACACCTGCCCCTCCCGCAGGCCGCCGTAGGCCTCCTTGAGGTCGGGCTCGAGCAGGAACCCCAGCTCGCCGACCAGGCGGCCGCGGGTGCGCCGCAGCTCTCGCAGCTCGGGCAGCAGCCGCCCGGCGTGCTGGCGCCAGGAGGCCAGGGTGGCGGTGCGCAGTGCGGTGCTTGCCTCCCGGTCACCGGCCACGTGGCGCACGTCGAGCAGACCGAACCCGGCCTTGACGTCGTCGCCCGCGACCGCGACCGCCTCCGCCACGGTGCGCACCGAGTGGTCCAGCCGCAGCCCGGCGTCCCAGATCGGGTACCAGAGCGCATCGGCGAGCGCGGCGATCTCCGGCCGGCCGTCGTGCACGAGCACGAGGTCAAGGTCACCGTGCGGGGGCAGCTCGCGCCGGCCCAGGCTGCCGACGGCGACCAGCGCGACCCCCTGCTCCGCCGGTGTCGCCGGCGGGGCCCCGCGCCGGCCGGTCGGGCGCGGAGTGCCGGCGAGCGCCTCGGCCAGCAGGCCGGCCAGCCAGGTGTCCACCGCCTGGACCCGCTCGGCGCGGGGCAGGCGGGGCAGGGCCTCGAGGTCGAGCACGCAGCACCTCTCGCGGTGGTGGGGACGGAGTCGGCGTCGTGAGACGCGTCGGCCGGGGCGGCGGGTCTCCCCACCACCCCGGCCGACGTACCGAGGTCGTGCCGGCCCCGTCCCGAGGCTCACCCGAGCGTGCGAGGGATGAGGAGGACGGGGTCCTTCGTCAGAGCGCGTCGGCCCCGCGCTCTCCCGTGCGGACCCGGACGACCTCGTCGATCGTGGTGACCCACACCTTGCCGTCACCGATCTGCCCGGTCGACGCGGCCTCGACGATCGCGTCGACCACCCGGGCCGCTTCGACCTCGCCGACCACGACCTCGATGCGGACCTTCGGCACGAAGTCCACCTGGTACTCCGCCCCGCGGTAGACCTCGGTGTGGCCCCGCTGACGACCGAAGCCCTGGACCTCGCTCACGGTCAGACCGGCGATGCCGATCAGCTCGAGTGCGTTCTTGACGTCGTCGAGCTTGAACGGCTTGACGATGGCGGTGACGAGCTTCATGCCCGGCTCCCTTCCGTGTTGCGCGCCTCGGCGCGTGCCTGGCCACCCAGGGGCGCGGTGCTGCCACCGCCACCCAGGGAGGCGAAGTCGTACCCCGACTCAGCGTGCACCACGGTGTCGATGCCGCTCACCTCGTCCTCCTCGGTGAGCCGGAAGCCGATCGTCTTCTGGATGAGGAAGCCGATGACCAGGGTGAGGATGAACGAGTACGCGAGCACCGCCAGTGCGCCGACGACCTGCCGCCACAGCTGGTCGACGCCGCCACCGTAGAAGAGGCCGTCCACACCCGCCGGCGCGGCCGCGGTGCCGACGAAGCCGACCAGGATGGTGCCGACCAGGCCACCGACCAGGTGGACGCCGACGACGTCGAGCGAGTCGTCGTAGCCGAGCTTGAACTTCAGGCCCACGGCCAGGGCGCACAGCGCACCGGCGACCGCGCCGACGATGATCGCGCCGATCGGCGAGACCGCGGAGCAGGCCGGGGTGATCGCGACCAGCCCGGCCACCACGCCGGAGGCGCCGCCCAGCGAGGTCGAGTGACCGTCGCGGATCTTCTCCACCAGCAGCCAGGCCAGCGTCGCGGCACCGGTGGCGACCAGGGTGTTCACCCAGGCGACGGCGGCGGTGTTGTCCGCGGCGAGCGCGGAGCCGGCGTTGAAGCCGAACCAGCCGAACCACAGCAGCCCGGCGCCGATCATCACCAGCGGCAGGTTGTGCGGCCGCATCGCGTCCCGGCCGAAGCCGCGGCGCTTGCCCAGCACCAGGGCCAGGGCCAGCCCCGCCGCACCGGCGTTGATGTGCACCGCGGTGCCGCCGGCGAAGTCGATCGCCGCCAGGTCGTTGGCGATCCAGCCACCCACCACGTCGTCGCCGTCGAAGGCGAAGACCCAGTGCGCGACCGGGAAGTACACGACCGTCGCCCAGATGCCGGCGAAGACCATCCAGGAGCCGAACTTGGCCCGGTCGGCGATGGCGCCGGAGATCAGCGCCACGGTGATGATGGCGAAGACGGACTGGAAGCCGACGAAGGCCATGGTCGGGAGCGCGGCGTCGGTGTCCTCCATCAGGCCGTTGAGCCCGAAGAACTCGAAGGGGCTGCCGAGCAGGCCCAGCCCGATGTCGTCGCCGAACGCGATGGAGTACCCCCAGAGCACCCACAGCACGCTGATCAGCGCGAGCGCACCGAAGCTCATCATCATCATGTTGAGCACGCTCTTGGCGCGGACCATGCCGCCGTAGAAGAGTGCGAGGCCTGGGGTCATCAGCAGCACGAGAGCGGCGCTGGTGAGGATCCAGGCGGTATTGCCGGTGTCGAGCACGGCAACCTCCTGAGGGTGTCGTCGGCCTTCGGCCGCAAGCGGGGGCCCGGGGGCCTCGGGGTCGACCGCCGCCCTGGGAGGGCGGCGGGTTGAGCCGGCGCCTCCACCGGGGGGCGACGCGGTGAGAACGGTGCCGACCTCGTGTTTCCAGCGGCGGCGCGGACGTGTTTCGCGGCCGTGAACTCCGCAGCGCGTGTCGACCGGTTCTGTTCCAGCTGTGTTGCGCACGTCCCGCCGGCCCCCCTCGGTGACCCTCGAGGTGCGGTGCGTCACCTGCCCGCCGGCTCCCGGCCGCCTTGTTGCAAGCGGGATGCAACTGCGATCGATGTGCAATAAGGTCGGTCAGTCGCAGCGCCGCGGCCGGCCGTGCCCAGGCCGCCCGGCCGGCGCACCACCCGACGTCCCGGAGGTCCGCGTGCACGTCCCCGATGGCTATCTCGACGCGGCCACCACCGCCGGCACCGCGGCGGTCGCCGCCGCCGGCGTCGCCCTGGCCCTGCGCGGTTCCCGCCGGGAGCTCGACGAGCGGACCGCACCGATGGCCGGCCTCACCGCCGCCTTCGTCTTCGCGGTCCAGATGATGAACTTCCCGATCGCCTACGGCACCAGCGGCCACCTGGTCGGCGGCGCGCTCACCGCCGTCCTGGTCGGCCCCTGGACGGCGGTGCTGTGCATGACCGTCGTCCTGCTGGTCCAGGCCCTGGTCTTCGCCGACGGCGGGCTCACCGCCCTGGGCACCAACGTCACGCTGATGGCGCTGGTCGCCGTGGCGGTCGGCTACGGCGTCTTCGCCGGGCTGCGCCGGGTGCTGCCGGCCGGCCGCACCGGGGTGCTCGCCGCGGCCGGGGTGGGCGCGTTCCTCTCGGTGCCGGTGGCGGCGCTGGTCTTCGCCGGCCTCTTCGGGCTCGGTGGGGTCGCCGACGTGTCGCTCGTGGCGGTCGCCGGCGCGATGGGCGGCGTGCACCTGCTGATCGGGCTGGGCGAGGCGGCCATCACCGTCGCGGTGCTCGGTGCGGTCCTCGCGGTCCGGCCGGACCTGGTCCGCGGTGCCCGGCACCTGGCCCGCCCGGCGACGACGCTGGCCCCGCGCCCGGAGACCGCCGGGCGGCCCCGCACCCCGAACACCACCGCACCCCAGCCCGCGGCGGACGCCGACCAGCGGCCGGTGCTGACCCCCACGGACGCCCGGTGAGCGCCCCGGAGCGCGGTCGCACCCGGGCCTTCCTGCTGGCCGGCGTCGTCGTCGCCCTGCTGATCGCCGGGGTCGGCAGCTTCTACGCGAGCGCCTCCCCCGACGGCCTGGAGGCCACCGCCGCCGAGCAGGGCTTCGACCACACCGCGCAGGACAGCGCGGTCGCCGGCTCCCCGCTGGCCGACTACGGCACCGCGGGGATCGACGACGCCCGGCTCTCCGGTGGCCTGGCCGGCGTGGTCGGCGTGCTGCTGGTCCTGGTGCTCGCCGGCGGGCTGACGCTGGTGCTGCGCCGCCGGGGCCAGAGCCGGGACGACGAGCCCACCGACGACGCCGTCCCCGCCTCCCGCGACTGAGGTGGGCGCCGGACACACGCACGGCGGCCTGGGGGCGACCTACGTCCCCGGCGACAGCCCGGTGCACCGCCTGGAGCCGCACACCAAGCTGGTCGCCGTCCTGACCTTCGCCCTGGTCGTGGTGCTCACCCCGGTGCACGCCGGCTGGGCGCCGCTGGCCTACGCCGCCTTCCTCGTGCTGCTGCTCGTCGTCGCGGCCGTCGCCGGGGTGCGCCCCGGGCGGTTGCTCCGCGGCCTGGTGGTCGAGGTGCCCTTCGTCCTGTTCGCGGTGCTCCTGCCGTTCGTCTCCCGCGGGCCCCGCACCGAGGTGCTCGGCCTCTCGCTGTCCGAGAGCGGGCTGGCGGCCGGCGGGAGCATCCTGGCCAAGGCGACGCTGTCGGTGCTGGCCGCCACCCTGCTGGCCGCGACCACCGAGCCGCGGGCCCTGCTACGCGGCCTCGAGCGGCTGCGGATGCCCTCGGTGCTCGTGCAGATCCTCGGCTTCATGATCCGCTACGCCGACGTGGTCGGCGGCGAGCTGCGCCGGATGCGGGTCGCCCGGGAGTCCCGGGGCTTCCGCGCCCGGCACCTGGGCGCGCTGAAGGTGCTGGGCCCGGCCGCCGGGTCGCTGTTCATCCGCTCCTACGAGCGCGGTGAGCGGGTGCACCTGGCGATGCTGTCCCGCGGGTACACCGGCCGGATCCCCACCGGGCCGGTCGCCGTGGTGGGCCCCCGTTCCTGGGCCCTCGCACTCACCCTGCCCCTGGCCGCGGCGGCCGTGCTGACGGCGGGTTCACTGCTCGGGTGAGCACTCCCCCGCCGTCCCTGGTCGTGGACGACCTGGCGTTCGCCTACCCCGACGGGCACCAGGCGCTGTTCGGGGTCGACCTGCGGATCGAGCCGGGCGAGCGGGTGGCGCTGCTGGGCCCCAACGGGGCGGGCAAGACCACTCTGGTGCTGCACCTGAACGGCATCCTGCGCGGGGGTCGGGGTCGGGTGGAGGTCGGGGGCCTGCCGGTCACCGAGCGCTCGCTGCAGGAGGTGCGCCGCCGGGTCGGGATCGTCTTCCAGGACCCCGACGACCAGCTCTTCATGCCCACGGTCGGTGAGGACGTCGCCTTCGGCCCCCGCAACCTGGGTCTCCCCGAGCCCGAGGTCGCGCGCCGGGTGGCCGACGCCCTGGGCGCCGTCCGGATGGCCGACGCCGTCGACCGGCCCCCGCACCACCTCTCCTTCGGGCAGCGACGCCGGGTCGCCGTCGCCACCGTGCTGTCGATGCAGCCCGAGGTGCTCGTCCTCGACGAGCCCAGCAGCAACCTCGACCCCGCCGGCCGCCGGGAGCTCGCCGAGGTGCTCCAGGCGCTGCCGGTGACCATGCTGATGGTCACCCACGACCTGCCCTACGCCCTGCAGCTGTGCTCGCGGTCGGTGGTGCTGGACGGCGGGGTGATCGTGGCCGACGGCCCGACCCGGGAGCTGCTCGCCGACACGGCCCTGCTGGCCGCCCACCGGCTCGAGCTGCCCTTCGGCTTCGACCCCCGCGCCGTCGGCTGAGGCCGTTGCCCGGTGGTCCACGGTTGCAGCCGGGGTGACCGGGGGTAGCCCGCACCATCGGGCCGATGGCAGGAGCCGGGCAGGAGGCACCAGCGACGTGGCAGAGGGACGTCCGCCGCACCGGGTGGAGCCGGACACGCTCCCGATGCCCGACTACGCCCGCGTCTTCGAGGTGGCGCCCGCGCCGCTGCTGCTGATGACCCCCGACCTGGTGATCGTGCGCGCCAACCAGGCCCGCCGGGAGGTGACGGCGACGACGGTGGCGGACAACGTCGGACGGCACGTGTTCGACCTGTTCCCAGCCAACCCGGACGACCCGGCCGCCGACGGCATCGCCAACTTCGCCGCCTCCTTGGCCGAGGCCCGGAGCACCCGCCGCCCGGTCACCATGGCGATCCAGAAGTACGACATCCGGATGCCCGACGGCACCTACCAGGAGCGCTTCTGGAGCCCGCGCAACGTGCCGGTGCTGGACGACGACGGCGAGGTCGCCTTCCTGCTGCACCGCTCGGACGACATCACCGACTACGTCCGGGACCGCGACGAGGCCCGCCGGGAGGCCGCCCGCGGGCAGCACCGGGTGGCCCAGGTGGAGTCCGACCTGTTCAGCCGCGCCCGCGAGCTGGAGCAGCTGAACACCCGGCTGCGGGAGGTCGGCGAGCGTGAACGGCACACCGCCCGGACGCTCACCGAGCTCGCGACCACCGTCTCCGCCCTCGCCCAGGCCGAGACCACGCAGGAGCTGTTGGAACTGCTGTTCGACCGCGGCCGTGCGGCGCTCGCCGTCGACACGGCGGCGGTGGCCCTGGCCCGGCCCGGCAGGCGCACGCTGGTCCTGACCGAGTTCCGCGACGGTCGGCTCTCCACCGCCGAGCTGGCCCCCGACTCACCCCTGCCGATGGCCGCGGCCGCAGCCGGGTCACCCCGGATCGTGCGCGACGCGACGCTGAGCGGCTGGTCCGACGTGGAGACCACCCGGGTGGCCGAGGGCTGGGGGGTGCGGTCCTGGGCCGCGCTCCCGCTGCGCGCCGGCGGCCGGCTGCTCGGCTCGTGGACGGTCGGCTGGGCCGGACCGCGCACGTTCGGGGACGAGGAGCTCCGGGTCCTGGAGGCCTACGCGGCGCAGTGCGCGCAGGCGGTCGAGCGGGTCGCCCGGCTGGAGGAGGAGCGGCGGCAGGCCCGCGCCACCCGCAGCCTGGCGGAGGCGCTGCAGCGCTCGCTGCTCACCGCACCGCCCCAGCCGGACGGCCTGCGGATCGGGGTGCGCTACCGGCCGGCCGCCCGTGAGGCCCAGGTGGGCGGCGACTGGTACGACGCCTTCCCCTCCGCCGACGGCGCGACCACCCTGGTCATCGGCGACGTCACCGGGCACGACCGGGACGCCGCGGCCGCCATGGGCCAGCTGCGGAACCTGCTGCGCGGCATCGCGCACGCCCTGGACGCCGCGCCCGCTCCGGTGCTGACCGCGCTGGACCACGCCGTCCACGACCTGGGGGTGACCACGCTGGTGACCACCGTGCTGGCCCGGGTCGAGCAAACCCCGGAGCAGGCCGCCGCCGGCATGCGCACGCTGCGCTGGGCCAACGCCGGCCACCTGCCGCCGGTGCTGGTCCGGGCCGACGGCGCCGCGCAGCTGCTGGAGCGTCCCCGGAACCTGCTGCTGGGCGTGGACCCGGGCACGCCCCGGTCCGACCACGCGGTGGACCTGTGCCCCGGGGACACCGTCATCCTCTACACCGACGGCCTCGTCGAGCGCCGGGACGCGACGCTCGACGAGGGCCTGGACCGGCTGGTCACGGCAGCCGCCCAGCTCGTCGGCACCCCCGTGGACGAACTCTGCGACGCCCTGCTGGCGCGGATGGCGCCGGACTTCGCCGACGACGTGGCCCTGCTCGCGCTGCGCATCGGCCCGGACTGACCGGGCGGCGTCAGCCGACGATCGCCTCGGCGAAGGCCTCCGGCTCGAAGGGCGCCAGGTCGTCCGGCCCCTCCCCCAGCCCGATCAGCTTCACCGGGATGCCCAGCTCCCGCTGCACCGAGACGACGATGCCGCCCTTCGCGGTGCCGTCGAGCTTGGTCAGCACGACCCCGGTCACGTGCACCGCCTCGGTGAAGACCCGGGCCTGGACCACGCCGTTCTGGCCGGTGGTGGCGTCCAGCACCAGCAGCACCTCGTCGACCGGGCCGTGCTTCTCCACGACCCGCTTCACCTTGCCCAGCTCGTCCATCAGTCCGGACTTGGTGTGCAGCCGGCCCGCGGTGTCGACCAGCACGGTGTCGACCTCGCCCTCGATGCCGGTGCGCACCGCCTCGAACGCCACCGCCGCCGGGTCGCCGCCCTCCTTGCCGCGCACGGTGAGCACGCCCACCCGCTCGCCCCAGGTCTCCAGCTGGTCGGCGGCGGCGGCGCGGAAGGTGTCGGCCGCGCCCAGCAGCACGCTCTTGCCGTCGCCCACCAGCGCCCGGGCGATCTTGCCGACCGTCGTCGTCTTCCCGGCGCCGTTCACCCCGACGACGAGGACGACGGCGGGGCGGCCGTCGTGCCGGTCGGTGTGCAGGGTGCGGTCCAGGTCGGGGCCGAGGACGGCGGTCAGCTCACGGACCAGCAGCTGCCGCAGCTCCTCCCCGGACGCGGTGGCCAGCACCAGGCTCTGGGTGCGCAGCCGGGACACGATCTGGGTGGTCGCGGCCACGCCGACGTCGGCGGCCAGCAGGGTCTCCTCGATCTCCTCCCAGTCGTCCTCGGTCAGCTTCTCCCGGCCCAGCACGGTGAGCAGCCCGCGGCCCAGCGAGGACTGCGACCGGGCCAGCCGGGACCGCATCCGGACCAGCCGGCCGGCCGAGGGCGGCGGGGTCTCGAAGACCAGGCCCGGCTCCGGCTCGGCCGGGGGCAGCTCGACCGGCGGGGCGACCGGGAGGTCGGCCGGGTCGACGGCGGTCGACCCGGAGCGCTCCGGCGGGACGGTGGGCGGGGCGGTGGGCTGGGGTGGGCGGGGCCGGGTCAGCGTGGTGCCGGACGCGGCGTCGTCGTCCAGCCGGGTGGTGCGCTTTCCCCGGCCGACGAGCAGACCGACGGCGGTCACCAGCCCGACGACGAGGATCGCGACCGCGATCAGCACGAACTCCACGAACTCCATGCAGGCAGTCTCCCAGCCTGCTCCGCGCCGCGGCACAGCCTCATGGGGCAGGCTGTCTCCCATGCCCGACACGCCCGGCCCCCGACCTCTGCTGCTGCTCGGGCCGCTGCTCCGGCACGTCGACCCGGTCTCGGCGACCGTGTGGGTGGAGACCGACCGGGCCTGCGAGGTGTCCGTGCTCGGCCGCACGGCCCGCACCTTCTGCGTGAACGGGCACCACTACGCCCTGGTCGTCGTCGAGGACCTGGAGCCGGGCTCGAGCACCCCCTACGAGGTGCACCTGGACGACGTCCGGGTGTGGCCGCCGGCGCAGTCGGCGTTCCCGGCCAGCCGGATCCGCACCGCCGGCCGCCCCGGCCCGTTCCGCCTGGCCTTCGGCTCCTGCCGGTACGCGACCCCGACGTCGGTCGACGTCCGGGAGAACATCCCGCCGGACGCCCTGGACGCCTACGCCCGCCGGCTGCTGGCCATGCCCGACGAGGAGTGGCCCGACGCGCTGGTCCTGCTCGGCGACCAGGTCTACGCCGACGAGGTGACCCCGGCGACCCGCAGCTGGATGGCGGCGCGGCGCGACCTGTCCCAGCCGCCGGGCGCGCAGGCGGCGGACTTCGAGGAGTACGGCCGGCTCTACGCGGAGTCCTGGAGCGACGCGCAGGTGCGCTGGCTGCTGTCGACGATCCCCTCGTCGATGGTCTTCGACGACCACGAGATGATCGACGACTGGAACACCTCCGCCGCCTGGCGGGCCGAGGTGACGCCCAGCGACTGGTGGCAGCGCCGGATCTGCGGTGGGCTGGTCAGCTACTGGGTCTACCAGCACCTGGGCAACCTCTCCCCGCGCGAGCTCACCGGGAACGAGACCTGGCAGGCGATCCTGGCGTCCCCGGGCGAGGACGCCGGGCCGATGCTCGACGAGATGGCCCGCGCCGCCGACCAGGAGCCGCTGACCGTGCGGTGGAGCTACGTCCGGCACTGGGGGCCGGCCCGGCTGGTCATGGTCGACACCCGGGCCGGCCGCGCGCTGGAGGAGGCGGACCGGAAGATCGTCGACGACGAGGAGTTCGCCTGGGTCGACGCCGCGGTGTCCCAGGCGGTGGCCGACGGCGTCGACCACCTGCTCATCGGCACCTCGCTGCCCTGGCTGCTGCCGCACGCGGTGCACGACATCGAGCGGTGGAACGAGACGCTGTCGGTGCGGCACGCCGGCCGTCCGTTGGGCCGGCTGATGGAGAAGCTGCGCCAGGCCGCGGACCTGGAGCACTGGGCGGCGTTCGAGCAGTCCTTCGAGCGGCTGGGCCGCACGCTGCTCGAGGTCGGGCGGGGCGAGCGCGGCCGGCCGCCGGCGACCGCGCTGGTGCTCTCCGGCGACGTCCACCACGCGTACGCCGCCGAGCTGGTGTGCCCCGGGGGGACGGAGAGCCGGATCCACCAGCTGACCGTCTCCCCGCTGCACAACGCCGCCCCGCACGTCATCGAGATCGGCTTCCGGCTCGGCTGGAGCCGCTGGGCCCGGGCGTTCACCGGTGCGCTGACCCGGCTGGCCCGGGTCGCCCCCAGCTCCCTGCGGTGGCGCAAGCAGGCCGGCCCGTTCTTCGGCAACGAGCTCGGCGAGCTGGTGCTCGACGGCCGGGACGCCCGGTTCATGCTGTGGGCCACCTCCCGCGACGCCGACGGCACCGAGCACTTCACCCAGGTGCTGGACACGCGGCTGTCCGGGAGATCGGCCACCCTGGGGGCATGACCGAACGCGCGCCCGGCCCGGCGGGGCCGTCGATCCCGGTCCGGCTGGTCACCTTCAACGTGCACCACGGCGTCGGGGACGACGGCCGGCACGACCTCCCCCGGCTGGCCCGGCTGCTGGCCGACGCCGAGGCCGACCTCATCTGCCTGCAGGAGGTCGACCGGCACTTCGGGCCGCGCAGCGAGGGGGTCGACCAGGCCGAGCTGCTGTCCCGGGCGCTGGACATGGCGCTGGCCTGGGGTCCGGCGATCGACGAGCCGGGTGGTGGGGGCAGCGACGGGGACGGCGAGCGGCGGCAGTACGGCAACGCGCTGCTGTCGCGGCTGCCGCTTCTGACCACCGACGTCCACCCGCTGCCCGGTGGCGGCGAGCCGCGCAGCGCGCTGCGGAGCCGGGTCGGGCTGCCGGGCGGGGCGCTGTGGGTGACCACCACGCACCTGTCCAGCCGGTCGCCGGCCGATCGCGCCGCCCAGGCCGCCGCGGTGGCGGAGCTGCACGCGGGGGCGGCGGAGCCCGGGGTGCTGGTCGGTGACCTCAACGCCGACGCCGGCGCCCCGGAGCTGGCGTCGCTGCGCGCGCGGCTCTCCGACGCCTGGGAGCAGGCGGCCGCGCGCAGCGACCAGACCTCCCGGTTCTCCCGGGGGCGCGACGCGGGCCTCACGCACCCGGCCCGCCGTCCGCGGGTGCGGATCGACCAGGTGTGGGTGACCCCCGGGGTGGCGGTCGCCGACGCCCGGGTGCTCGACGGGGCGGGCACCTCCGACCACCACCCGCTGCTGGTCGACCTCGCGGTGGCTCCGGCTACGACGCCTGGAGCTCCCGGAGACGCTGGCTGATCACCCCGGTGATCCCGTCGCCGCGCATGCTGACCCCGTAGAGGGCGTCGGCGATCTCCATCGTGCGCTTCTGGTGGGTGATCACGATCAGCTGCGAGGTGCCCCGCAGCTGCTCGATGAGCGTGATCAGCCGGCCCAGGTTGACGTCGTCCAGGGCCGCCTCGACCTCGTCGAGCACGTAGAAGGGCGACGGCCGGGCGCGGAAGATCGCCACCAGCAGGGCCACCGCGGTCAGCGACCGCTCCCCACCGGACAGCAGAGACAGCCGCTTCACCTTCTTGCCCGGCGGGCGGGCCTCGACCTCGACGCCGGTGGTGAGCAGGTCGTCGGGGTCGGTGAGGAAGATCCGCCCCTCCCCGCCCGGGAACAGCGTGCCGAAGACCTGCTCGAACTCGCGCTGGGTGTCGGCGAACGCCTGGGCGAACACCTCGTGGATGCGCGCGTCGACCTCGCGGACGACGGTGAGCAGGTCCCGGCGGGTGCTCTTGAGGTCCTCCAGCTGGGTGGCGAGGAAGGTGTGCCGCTCCTCCAGCGCCGCGAACTCCTCCAGCGCCAGCGGGTTGACCTTGCCCAGCGCTGCCAGGTCGCGCTCGGCCCGGGCGGCCCGGCGCTCCTGGGTGGCCCGGTCGTAGGGCACCGGCTCCGGTTCGGGCTCACCGGCCGTCTCGGCCGCGGCCACCTCCGCCTGGGTCGGCGGGACGGCGGCGGCCGGGCCGTACTCGGCGACCAGGGTGGGCAGGTCGACGCCGTACTCCTCGGCCGCCCGGGCCTCCAGCGCCTCGATCCGCAGCCGCTGCTCGGCGCGGGCCACCTCGTCGCGGTGCACCTCGTCGGTGAGCCGGTCCTGCTCGGCGGTGTGCTCCCGCACCCGCGCCCGGACGGCCAGCAGCTCGGCCTCCCGGCCGGTGCGGGCCTCGGCGAGGGCGTCGCGCTCGGTGGCGGCCCGGGCCAGCGACGTCGTCAGGGCGGCCAGCGTCTCCTCCGCGCCGGCGCGCACCCCCGCGGCCACGCGGGCACCGCGTTCCCGGGCCGCGCGGGCGGCGGCGGCGCGTTCCCGGGCGGCGCGCTCGGCCCGGGCCTGCCGGCGCAGCGACTCGGCCCGACCGGCCAGCGAGCGCACCCGCTCCTCGGCGGTGCGGACCGCCAGCCGGGCCTCGGTCTCGGCCTGGCGGGCCGCGGTGGCCTCGCCGCGCAGCCGGTCCCGCTCCTCGGTGGAGGGCTCCTCCGCCACCGGCGCGGCCTCCGCGTCGGCCAGCCGGTCCTCCAGCTCGACCAGTCCGGCGACCGCCTGCTCGTGGGCCTGCTCGGCCCGCACCCGAGCGGCGTCGAGGCGGTCGGCCTCGGCGACGGCGGAGCGGGCGGCGGCGCCGAGCTCGGCGAGCTCCGCCGCGGCGGCCGAGCGCGCCCGGTCGCCGGCCTGGCGGGCGGTCAGGGTGGTGTCGACGTCGGCGGAGCGCTCGGTGGCGACCTGCCGGGCCACGGCGAGCTGCTCGGCGAGGTCGGCGGCGTGCGCGGTCGCCTGCTCCAGCGCGGCGGCGGCCTCCTCGACCCGGGCGCGCACCTCCAGGCCGGAGGGGGCGTTGGCCTGGCCACCGGTGGCCCAGTCGGCGCCGAGCAGGTCACCGGCCCCGGTGACCGCCCGGAGCCGGGGGTGGGTGCGCACCAGCGTCACGGCGGCCGGGAGGTCGGCGACGACGGCCACCCGCTCCAGCGCCCGGGCCAGGGCGGGCGCCAGCTCGGCGGGGGCCTGCACCAGGTCCAGGGCCCAGCGGGCGCCGTCGGGCAGCTCGGGCCAGCCGTCGCGGGCCACCGGCGGGAGACCCCCGGTGACCAGCAGGCCGACCCGGCCACCGACACCGCCGGACAGGTGGGTGAGCACGTCGGCGGCCTCGGCGACCCCGGCGACGACGACGGCGTCGGCCAGGCCACCGAGCGCGGCGGCGAGCGCGACCTCGGCGCCGGGGGTGACGGTGAGCCGGTCGGCGACCGGGCCCAGCACGCCGGGGAGCCCGGCGGCGAGCACGGCGGCCGCCCCGTCGGCGGGGGCCAGCCCGAGGGCCAGCGCGTCGCGGCGGGCCTGGGCGCCGGCCCGGTCGCGCTCGGCGGCGCGCTCGGCGGCGGTGAGCTCGGTGACGGTGCGCACGGCGTCGGCGTGCGCGGTGACCGCCGCCGCGTGCGCCGCGGCGAGGTCGGTGTCGTCGCCGGCGTCCTCGGTGAGCTCGTCGCGGCGCTGGGCCAGCCGTTCGGCGGCGGCCTCGGCCCGCTCGGTCGCCTCCGCCGCGGCGGCGGCGAGGCGCTCGATCTCCGCCTCCCCGGCGGCGGCCCGGGACCGGCCGGCGGCCACCTGCCCGGAGAGCCGGGCCAGCTGCTCGCGCCGGTCGGCCAGTGCACGGGCGGCGGCGACCAGCGCCCGCTCGGCCTCGGCGAGGGCGGCCTCCCCGTCGGTGTGCAGCGCGACCGCCGTGGCGAGCCGGGCCCGTTCGGCGTCCAGCGAGGCGGCGAGCTCGCGCTCGGTGGTCTCCACCCGGTCGGCCTCGGCGTCGAGCTGATCGGGGTCGCGGCCGGCCGGGCCGGCCGGGGGCGCCGCGGAGAGGTGCCGGTGCCGCTCGGCCGCCAGCTGCGCGACGCCGCGGAAGCGCTCCCCCAGGGTGGAGAGCCGGTACCAGGCCTCCTGCGCGGCGGCCAGCTGCGGGGCGTCGGCGGCCAGCTGCCGCTCCAGGGCAGCCTCGGCGCGGGATGCCTCGGCGAGGGCCTGCTCGACGACCGCCCGCCGCGCGCGGGCGGCGGTCTCGTCGGCGACGTCCTTGTCCAGCGCGTCACGCAGGCCGACCAGGTCGTCGGCGAGCAGCCGCAGCCGGGCGTCGCGCAGGTCGGCCTGCACGCCGGCGGCGCGGCGCGCCATCTCGGCCTGCCGACCCAGCGGCTTGAGCTGACGGCGCAGCTCGGCGGTGAGGTCGGCCAGCCGGTCGAGGTTGGCCTGCATCGCGTCGAGCTTGCGGAGCGCCTTCTCCTTGCGCTTGCGGTGCTTGAGGACGCCGGCGGCCTCCTCGATGAACGCGCGGCGGTCCTCCGGCCGGCCGGACAGCACGGCATCGAGCTGCCCCTGACCGACGATGACGTGCATCTCCCGGCCGATCCCGGAGTCGCTGAGCAGCTCCTGGACGTCGAGCAGGCGGACCTTGTCGCCGTTGATCTCGTACTCGCTCTCCCCGGAGCGGTACATGCGGCGGGTGATCGACACCTCCGTGTAGTCGATCGGGAGGGCGCCGTCGGCGTTGTCGATGGTGAGGGTGACCTCGGCGCGGCCCAGGGCCGGGCGGCCGGCGGTGCCGGCGAAGATGACGTCCTCCATCTTGCCGCCGCGCAGGCTCTTGGCCCCCTGCTCGCCGAGCACCCAGGCGATCGCGTCGACGACGTTGGACTTGCCCGAGCCGTTCGGGCCGACGACGGCGGTGATGCCCGGCTCCAGACGGAGCGTCGTCGGCGACGCGAAGGACTTGAAGCCCTTGAGCGTCAGGCTGGACAGGTGCACGGTGAGCAGACTCCGGTGGCCGGCGGGACGGGTGCCGACCCGACGTTAACCGAGCACACCGACAGGACCCCGGCTCGCGGGGCGCCCGGGGCTGGTGGTGCCGAGGCGGCCGATCAGGCCAGCGCGGGGGCGG
The DNA here is from genome assembly GCF_054051115.1 of Modestobacter sp. SYSU DS0904. Taxonomy (NCBI): domain Bacteria; kingdom Bacillati; phylum Actinomycetota; class Actinomycetes; order Geodermatophilales; family Geodermatophilaceae; genus Modestobacter; species Modestobacter sp. SYSU DS0904. Next base: position 108,944 of record NZ_JBJHAQ010000008.1, read on the forward strand.
TCTGCTCGTCGGCCAGGGAGAGCAGCTCGCGGGCGATCACGTTGTCGCGCTCCTCGCGGAGGACGGTGAGCTCCTCCTCCAGGCGGCGTACCCGCGCCCGCAGCGCGGCGTTCTCCTGGGCCATCCGGAGCTCGTGCGGAGCGACGACGGAACCGAACAGGGCCTTGGCCATGACTGAGCGGCCTCTCGCAGACATGAGGTGGTTCCCGCGCACCGCCGAAGGCGGTCTGCACGGGCTGGTCGTCTCAGGGTGACACCCACCTCGACCTGGGTCAACGCCTCGACCACCGCGTCCCCGTGTCGGGTGGATGTCGTCTTGGTCACCCCGTGGTGAAGCCGTGGACCCCCTGCACCACGTCGTCCCGGGCCTCTACGCCGCGCACCGTGCCGGGGGCGTCGGGTCCGTCGAGCGCGGCGAGCACCGCGGCGACGTCGTCGGCCGGGCCCTCCAGCACGACCTCCACCCGGCCGTCGGGCAGGTTCGTCGCCGACCCGGCCAGGCCGCGCGCGGTGGCCGCCCGGCGCACGAAGAACCGGTAGCCGACGCCCTGGACCAGCCCGTCGACGAGCGTGACCACCCGTCGCCGCCCGTCGGTCGCCCCCGCGGTCACGACCGCCGCCGGGGACGGGGCTGACACTGCGGGCAGCTGTAGCTCGACCGGTTCATGAACTGCTCCCGGACGACGGCGGTGCCGCACCGCGGGCAGGGCCGCTCTTCCTGCCCGTAGACGGCCAGGTGCCGGGAGAAGTAGCCACTCTGCCCGTTGACGTCGACGTACAGGGAGTCGAACGACGTCCCGCCCTGGGCCAGCGACTCACCGAGGACGTCGCGGACGCCCTCCAGCAGCGCGGTGACCTGCGGCCGGGTCAGCTTGTCGGTGGGCCGGGTGCCGTGCAGCCGGGCGCGCCACAGCGACTCGTCGGCGTAGATGTTGCCCACTCCGCCGATCAGCGTCTGGTCCAGCAGCGCCCGCTTGACCTCGGTGCGGCGCCGGCGCAGGGCGGCGGTGAACGCGCCCTCGTCGAAGCCGGGGTCCAGCGGGTCGATGGCGATGTGCGCGAGCCGGGGCGGCAGCGCCTCGCCGGTGGTCTCCTCGACGGCCAGGCCGCCGAAGGTGCGCTGGTCGACGAAGCGCAGCTCGCGGCCGCCGTCGGTGAAGCGGAAGCGCGCCCGCAGGTGCACCTCGTCGGGCTCGCTGCGCTTCTCCACCAGCAGCTGGCCGCTCATCCCCAGGTGGGCGACGAGCGCGCGGTCCGCGGGGGCACCGTCGGCCCCGGCCAGCGGCAGCCACAGGTACTTGCCGCGCCGGTGGGCGGCGCTGAACGTGGCGCCGGTCAGCGCCGCGACGAAGTGGTCGGCGCCCTCGAGGTGCCGCCGGACGGCGCGCGGGTGGCGCACCTCGACCGCGGCGACGGTGCGGCCGGCGACCCAGCGCTCCAGCCCGCGCCGGACGACCTCGACCTCGGGGAGCTCGGGCACTCAGGCCGCCGGGTCCGAGCCGGACTCGGCCGCCAGGGCCCGCCAGGCCGCCTCCGCGGCCTCCTGCTCGGCGGCCTTCTTGGTCCGGCCCGAGCCGCGGCCGCGGGCCGTGCCAGCCAGCAGCACCGAGGCGGTGAAGGTCTTGGCGTGGTCGGGGCCCTCGTCCTCCACCTCGTAGACCGGCGCGCCCAGGCCCTGGGCGGCGCCCAGCTCCTGGAGGCTGGTCTTCCAGTCCAGGCCGGCGCCGCGGGTGGCCGACTCGGCCAGCAGCGGGTCGAAGAGCCGGTGCACCAGGGAGCTGGCGACGTCCAGGCCGCGGCCCAGGTGGATCGCGCCGATCAGCGCCTCGAGGGCGTCGGCGAGGATCGAGTCCTTCTCCCGGCCGCCGGTGGTCTGCTCACCGCGGCCCAGCAGCAGGTGCGGGCCGATGCCGCCGTCGCCGAGGGACCGGGCGACCCTGGCCAGGGAGGTCATGTTCACCACGGAGGCCCGCAGCTTGGCGAGCTGCCCCTCGGGCAGGTCGGGGTGGCTGCGGTAGAGCTCGTCGGTGACGACCAGCCCGAGCACCGAGTCGCCGAGGAACTCCAGGCGCTCGTTGGTGGGCAGGCCACCGTGCTCGTAGGCGTAGGACCGGTGGGTGAGCGCCAGGGTGAGCAGGTCACCGGGGAGGGAGACGTCCAGGGCGTCGGCCAGCCAGCGGGCGGCCTGGACGGCGTGCGCACCGTCGGCCGGTGTCGCGGTCGAGCTACCCACGCCGGGAACGGGGGCGGAGCGGGTCAGACCGCGAGGGTCTGACGGCCGTCGTACTGACCGCAGGTGGGGCAGGCCTGGTGCGGCGGCTTGAGCTCGCGGCAGGCGGGGTTCTGGCAGGCGGCCAGGGTGGGGGCGGTCGTCTTCCACTGCGAACGGCGGGACCGGGTGTTCGCGCGCGACATCTTCCGCTTCGGGACGGCCACGTCAGTTCTCCTCTGGGTCGGTGCGGGCGGACCCGGACTGGGACCCCTCCGCGGTGTCGGTCAGGTGCGCGAAGCGGCCGGCCAGCCCGGCGAACCGGGGGTCGATCACCTCGTGCGAGTGGTCGGCGGGCAGGTCGTCGAGCCGCTCACCGCAGTCGACGCACAGGCCGGAGCAGTCCGGCGTGCAGGTGGGCGACAGCGGCAGGGTGAGCACGACGGTGTCGCGGACGAGCGGTGCCAGGTCGACCGTCTCGTGCTCGATCCGGCGGATCTCGTCCTCACCGCTGGTGGCCTCGGTGGTGCTGCCCTCGTAGGCGTACAGCTCCTGGACGTCCAGGGTGAGGGTGTCGGTGAACGGTTCGAGGCAGCGGGCGCACTGGCCGGCCACGGGGACGTCGACCTCGCCGGAGACGAGGACGCCCTCCATGACCGACTCCAGGCGCAGCCGCAGGTGGACCGGCTCGCCCGCGGGCACGCCGATCATCTCCACGCCCCAGCCCTCCGGGGCGGGCAGCGTCTTGTCCCACTCGCGCATGGAGCCGGCCCGACGGCCCAGCTCGCGCAGTTCGACCTTCCAGACCCGGGCGGCGGCCCGCTCCGCGGCGGTCGCGGCGGGGTCGCCGGCGGGACGCCGGGCGTCGGTGGACGCGGCGTCGGAGTGGCGGGCAGAGGCAGCAGGCATGTCAGTACTCGTCGTCGTCGATGTGGGGTGCCGGCGCGGCCCCGCGCGGACGGCGCGGGACGGCACGGAGCCGGACAGACGTCCAGCCTACCCGACCCCGGCGGGCACCCGCCGGGCGCCGGGGCCGCGCAGGGGTCAGGGAGCCCTGAGGTTGCTGCGTGCCTGCTCGACCGAACGCGCCATGTGGGCGAGGGTGTTCCCGAAGTCGGCCAGCCGGGTGTCGACGTACTTGTCGACCTCCGCGCGCATCCGGGCCACCTCGGCCACGGTCTGGGCGCCGAGCTCGTCGGCCCGGGCCACGGCGGTGCGGTACACCTCGGTCTCGGTGAGCAGCCGCTCGTTCTCGGCCGCCCCCTCGGCGACCAGCTGCTCGGCCTGCGCCCGCCCCTCGGCGACCAGCTGGTCGCGCAGCCGCTCGGCCTCGGCGACGATCGCCTCCGCCTCCGCCTCGGCCCGGGCCAGCAGGTCGTCGGCCTGTTCCTGCGCCTGGGTGAGCAGCTCGTCGCGCTGCCGCCGGGCGGTGCCGACCATCTCCTCGCGCTGCCGGCGGGCGGCGGCGACGACCTGGTCGCTCTCGCTGCGGGTGCGCCCGGTGAGCCGCTCGGCCTCGGCCTGCGCCTGCTGGAGGATCTCGGTGCGCTGCTCGACGATCGCGCCGGCGGCGTGCACCTCCTCCGGCAACGTCTCGCGCAGCTCGTCGAGCAGGTCGAGCAGGTGGTCGCGCGGGACCATGCAGGAACCGGACATCGGCACGCTGCGGGCGTTCTCGATCACCGTGGTCAGCTCGTCCACGGTCTCGTAGAGCCGGTACACGACCTCGGTCATGCGGATGCCTCCCGGGCCCGGGCCACCAACCGGTCGTTGACGGCCGCGGGCACCAGTGACGAGACGTCGCCGCCGAACCGGGCGATCTGCTTCACCAGGCTGGAGGAGAGGTGGCCGACCTGGGGTGCGGTGGGCACGAACAGCGTCTCGACGCCGGCCAGCTCGCGGTTCAGCTGCGCCATCTGCAGCTCGTACTCGAAGTCGCCGACGGCGCGCAGCCCCTTGACCACCACCGGCGCGTCGCGCGCCTTGCAGTAGTCGACGAGCAGGCCGGAGAAGCTGTCGACGACCACGTTCGGCAGGTCGACGGTGGCCTCGCGCAGCAGCGCCATCCGCTCCTCGACGTCGAACAGGCCCGCCTTGCCGGGGTTCACCAGCACCGCGACGACCAGCTCGTCGTACAGCGCGGCGGCGCGGCGGATCACGTCGACGTGGCCGTTGGTGACCGGGTCGAACGAGCCAGGGCAGACCGCGCGCCTCACAACGAGCGACCGTACCGGAGCACGGCCTCCCCGTAGCGCCGATCGCGCAGCCCGGTCAGCGGTGTCGGCCATGCGAAGGGCTGGTCCCGGCTGGACCGCTCCACCACCACCACCGCCTCCGGGGCCAGCCAGCCGCCCGCGGTGAGCGAGCCCAGCACCCCGAGCACCTCCTCGTCACCGACGGCGTACGGCGGGTCGGCCAGCACCAGGTCGAACGCCGCCGGCGCCGGCCCGGCGACCACGGTGGTCACGTGGCCCTGCACGACGCGTGCCCCGGGCAGGCCCACGGCCTGGATGTTCGCGCGGAGCACCGGCAGCACGCCGGCCCCGGACTCCACGAACACCGCCTCCGCCGCCCCGCGGCTCAACGCCTCCAACCCCAGGGCCCCGGAGCCGGCGTAGAGGTCGAGCACCCGGGCACCGTCCAGGTCGAGCAGGGAGTTCAGGGAGTTGAACAACCCCTCGCGGGCGCGGTCGCCGGTGGGCCGCACCCCGGCCCGCGGCACCTTCAGCCGCCGCCCGCCGGCAGTTCCGGCGATGATCCGGGTCACGTTCTCGGCCCCCTGCAGGGTCCCACCGCGAGTGGAAGGACCCCGTCCTCCTCACCCCTCGCAGGCTCGGGGCGAGCCTCGGGACGGGGCCAGGGGGGCAGGGGCTCCTTCCGGGGGTCCTTCAAGCCTTCTCCAGGTAGTCGGCGCGGTCGTCCAGCGCCAGGGCGGCGACGGCGGCGGCGAGCTCCGGGTGGTCGGCCAGCCCGCGGCCGTCCTCGACCAGCCGGGTGGCCTCCACCCGGGCCTCGGCGATCAGCTGCTCGTCGTCGAGCAGCGACAGCAGCCGCACCCCCGACCGCCGCCCGGACTGCGCGGCACCGAGCACGTCGCCCTCGCGGCGGGTCTCCAGGTCCAGCCGGGCCAGCTCGAAGCCGTCGGTGGTGGCCGCGACGGCGGCCAGCCGCTGGCCGGTGGCCGAGGTGGCCGGCGCCTCGCTGACCAGCAGGCACAGGCCCGGGTGCTTGCCGCGGGCCACCCGGCCGCGCAGCTGGTGCAGCTGGCTGACGCCGAAGCGGTCGGCGTCCATCACCACCATCACCGTGGCGTTGGGCACGTCGACACCGACCTCGACGACGGTGGTGGCCACCAGCACGTCGACCTCGGCGGCCGCGAAGGCCCGCATCCGGGCCTCCTTGTCCTCCGGGGTCATCCGCCCGTGCAGCACCTCGACCCGCAGCGCCGACAGCGGGCCGGCGCGCAGCTCCTCGGCGACGTCGAGCACCGCCAGCGGGGGCCGCCGGTCGCCGCCGCCCTTGTCCTCCTCGGGCGGGGCGCCGTCGGCGTCGTCCGGGCCGTCGTCGTCGCGCGCGGCGCCCTTCTCGTCCGGGAGGTCGCCGATGCGCGGGCAGACGACGTAGGCCTGCCGCCCGGCGGCGACCTCCTCCCGCACCCGGGCCCAGGCGCGGTCGAGCCAGGACGGCTTCTCCCGGACCGGCACCACCGAGCTGGACACCCCGCCGCGGCCGGCGGGCAGCTGGCGCAGCGTGGAGGTCTCCAGGTCGCCGTAGACCGTCATCGCGACGGTGCGCGGGATCGGGGTGGCGGTCATCACCAGCACGTGCGGCGGGCGGTTGCCCTTGGCCCGGAGCGCGTCGCGCTGCTCGACCCCGAACCGGTGCTGCTCGTCGACGACGACCAGCCCGAGGTCGGCGAACTCGACCCCCTCCTGCAGCAGGGCGTGGGTGCCGACGACGATCCCGGCGCTGCCGTCGGCGACCGCGGCGCGGGCCTCCCGGCGGACGGCGGCCTTCTGCGAGCCGGTGAGCAGCACCACCCGGGTGCCGGCCGGGTCGCCGTCGAGCTCCCCGGCCCGGCCGAGCGGCCCGAGGACCGCGGCGAGGCTGCGGGCGTGCTGGGCGGCGAGCACCTCGGTGGGCGCCAGCAGCGCGGCCTGCCCCCCGGCGTCGACGACCTGGGCCATCGCGCGCAGCGCGACGACGGTCTTGCCCGAGCCGACCTCGCCCTGCAGCAGCCGGTTCATCGGCTGCTCGCGGGCCAGCTCCGCGGCGAGCTCCTCCCCCACCTCGCGCTGCCCGTCGGTGAGCGCGAACGGCAGGGCGGCGTCGACGGCGTCCAGCAGCCCGCCGGTGGTCCGCGGGCGGGCGATGCCGGGCTCCAGCGCGGCGGCGCGGCGCCGGCCGGCGAGCGTGGCCTGCAGGACCAGCGCCTCGTCCCACTTGAGCCGCTCGTCGGCCGCGTCGACCTCCTCCTGGGACTCCGGCCGGTGCTTGCAGCGCAGCGCGGTGGCCAGCGGGACCAGCCCGTGCCGTTCGCGCACCGGCGCGGGCAGCGGGTCGTCGAGCGCCGCCTCCAGCGAGCGCACGTCGTCCAGCAGCATCTTCACCGACTTCTGGATCACCCAGCTGGAGACGTCCTTGCTCGCCGGGTAGATCGGCACCAGCGCGCGGGCCCAGTCGTCGTCGTCCCCGGTGATGACGTGGCAGTCCGGGTGGGTGAACTGCAGGTCGCCCTGCCACTTCCCGACGGAGCCGGCGAACAGCCCCCACGCGCCGACCTCGAGGTGGGCGTGCCGGTGGTTGAAGAAGACCAGCCGCATGCTGCCCGCGCCGTCGCCCACGGTGACCTCGGTGATGAAGCCGCGGCGCTGGCGCATCGGCCGCGTGCTGACCTTCTTCACCTGGGCCAGCACGGTGACCCGGTCACCGACCTGGAGGTCCTCCAGCCGGCTCATCTCACCGCGGCGGGCGTACCGGCGCGGGTAGTGCCGCAGCAGGTCGCGGACGGTGTGCAGCGACAGCTGCTCGGCCATCGCCTTCGCCGTCTTGGGGCCCACCACCTTGCCCAGCGGGGTGTCCATCGCCAGCGGCATCTCACTCCACCCCGACCAGCAGCGGGAGCGCGCCCTCGCCGCCGGGGTAGCGCACCACCTCGACCGTGGGGTGCACCGCGGCCAGGTGCGCGCAGACGGTGTCCCCCAGCGCCTCCTCGCCGACCACCACGGTGGCCAGCTCGCCACCGGCCGACAGCAGCCGGTCCAGCAGGTCGGCGGCGACCGCGGCGGGCTCGGCGCCGATGACGACGACGTCGCCGTCCGCGCTGCCCAGCACATCGCCGGCGCGGCAGCGGCCGGCCGAGGTGAGCGCCTCGTGCTCGGCGACGGTGACCTCGGCCCAGCGGGTCGCGGCCGCGGCCTCGGCCATCGCGATCACGTCGTCACCGAACCGGCGCGCCGGGTCGGCGACGGCCAGCGCGGCGACGCCCTGCACCGCCGAGCGGGTGGGCACGACGGCGACGTCGCGGCCCTCCTCGCGGGCCCGCTCGGCCGCCCGCGCCGCCACCACCGTGACCTCGGGGTGGTTGGGCAGCACCACGACCTGCTCGGCGCCGGTGCCCAGCACCGCGGCCAGGACGGCGTCCTCGGCGACGGCGTCGACCGGGGCGGTGAGCACGGTGACCCCCTCGCCGGCGAAGAGGTCGGCCAGGCCCGGCGAGCAGGCCAGCGCCACGACCGCGCGGACGCCGGGCGCGGCCGCCGGCGGTCGCACCGGCGCCAGCGGGGTGACGGTGATGCGGTGCGGCCGGCCGGCCTCGATGCCCGCCTCGATGGCGGCGCCGACGTCGGCGACGTGCACGTGCACGTTCCACTCCCGCCCGCCGGGGGTGTCGACCCCGACGACGACCAGCGAGTCGCCGAGCCCGGCCAGCCGCTGCCGGAGCAGGGTGACCGCGGCCTCGTCGGAGTCGGCGAGCAGGTACTGCACCTCGCTGCCCGCGCCGGGCGCCGGCGGGCCGACCAGCGGCGCGGTGGCCGACCGGTGCCGGTCGGGCCGGCCGGCCAGTGGCGGGCGCACCGGGGTGTCACCGGTGACCGTGCCGACCAGCGCGTCCAGCACCAGGCACCAGCCGGCCCCGCCGGCGTCGACCACCCCGGCGTCGCGGAGCACGGCGAGCTGGCCGGGGGTGGCCAGCAGCGCGGTGCGCGCGCCCTCGGCGGCGGCCCGGACGACGTCGGGGAGCCCGCCCCGGCCCGCCTCGACCGCGGCCACGGCGGCGTCGGCCCCGGCGCGGGCCACGGTGAGGAAGGTGCCCTCCGCGGGGTCGGCCACGGCCGCGTAGGCGGTGCGGGCCGCGGTGGCCAGCGCGCCGGCGAACACCGGGCCGTCGACCCGCTCGGCACCGGCCAGCCCGTCGGCCAGGCCGCGCAGCAGCTGGGCGAGGATCGCGCCGGAGTTGCCCCGGGCGCCGAGCACCGCACTGCGGGCGAGCACCGTCCAGGCCGATTCGCCGCCGGCGGACTCCGCCGCGGCCGACTGCAGCGCGGTGGCCGCCGCCTCGGCGGTGAGCAGGAGGTTGGTGCCGGTGTCGCCGTCGGGCACCGGGAAGACGTTGAGCTCGTCCAGCTGGCCGCGGGACCGCGACAGCGTGTCGACCACGGCGCGGCTCCACCGGCCGACCGCTGCCTCGTCGAGGGCCTGGAGCACGGACGGGAGGCTACCTGCGCCCACCGACGGGCCCTGCTCCCGGCGCGGATGCACCGGCCGGACCCGGCCGGTCCGACAGCCGCCGCGGGGACCGGCTACAGTGGTCTCCAGTCTGCGTGTGGGCACTCGTGTGCCCGTGTCCGAACGACCACGCTGCAACAACGACTTCATTGAACGACTTCTGGGAGTGATCCACCGTGGCTGCCGTGTGCGATGTGTGTGGCAAGGGGCCCGGTTTCGGTATGTCGGTGTCTCACTCGCACCGCCGCACGCCGCGCCGTTGGAACCCGAACATCCAGTCCGTGCGGGCTGCGCTCACCGGCGGTGGCCGGCAGCGCATGAACGTCTGCACCTCCTGCATCCGCGCGGGCAAGGTCGTCCGGGGCTGACGCCCCGGCACTGATCGTCCCCGGCTCCAGCCGGGACACCAGACCCCGGAGGTCCTCGTGACCTCCGGGGTCTTTCGTGTGCCCGCAGTCCTCCGTGTGCCCGCGGTCCTCGCCTGCGGGTCAGCCGCCGATGCCGCGCGCCCGCGCGGCGGTGACCACCAGGTCGACGACGGCGTCGTGCGGGAGCTCGGTGCTGTCCACCACCAGGTGGTAGTGCCGGGCCTCGGCCGGGTCGCAGCGGTAGAAGTGCCGGACGTAGGCGCTCCGGGCGGCGTCGGCGGCGTCCCGCTCCCGGCGCACCTCCTCCTCGGGCAGGCCCAGGTGCGCCACCGCCGCGGCCAGCCGGCGGTCCGGGTGCCCGTCCAGCCGCACGTGCAGCACGTCGGGGCGGTCGCGCAGCACCATCGCCGCCGCGCGGCCCAGCACCACGCCCCCGGCCCCGTCGGCGATCTCGCCGAGCACCCGCTCGGTCTGCGCCCGGTAGGCCCGCTCGTCGGGCAGCGTGGAGGTGGGCAGCACCCCGCCGACCGGGTCGGGCATGGTGCCCAGCGAGGTGACCAGCCGCCACAGGCCCCGGGTGACCGTCTCGTCGTTGGCCTCCGCCTCGGCGACCGGCACGCCCAGCCGGCCGGCGACCTGGGCCGGGATCATCCGGTCGTGGAAGGCCATCCCGAGCCGCGCGGCGACGGCCGGGGCGATCTCCGCCCCGCCCGCGCCGAACGACGCCGACACCGTCACGACGCCCATGCGTCCTCCCCACCGTCCCCCGCCGGCCGGGCCCCGTCCGCCAGCGACTTGCCGAGGAACACCGCCTCCGGCGAGTCCGCGTACCTGCCGTAGCCGGCGGCCGGGGTGTAGCCGTGCCGCGCGTACAGCGCGAGCGCCTCGGGCTGCCGGTCGCCGGAGTTCAGCACCAGGTGCCGGTGCCCGGCGTCGGCCGCGCTGCGCTCCAGCGCGGCGAGCACCAGGGCCGCGAGCCCCCGCCGCCGGAACGCCGGCGCCACGTACATCCGCTTGAGCTCGACGGTGCCCGACGCCGGGTCGTGCACCCGCCAGCCGCCGCACGCCGCGGGCACCCCGTCGACCTCGGCGACCAGGAACAGCCCCCGCGGCGGGGTGAACTCCGCCGGGTCGACCACGGCCTCGTCGCGGCCGCCGTAGCGCACCACGTACTCCTGCTGCACCTGCTCGATCAGCTGCTGGGCCACCGGGTCGGCGTACCCGACCGGCCGCAGCCGTGCCTGCCCCCGCACCGGCTGCTCAGCCGAAGTGGACATGCCCGGTCCCCTCCCCCAGGTCGGCGGCCACCTGCGCGGCCGGCAGGCCGTCCACCTCGACGCCGGAGGCGTCGTCGTGCACCCGGCCGACGACGACCCAGCCCGCCGGCAGCACCGCGCTGGGCGGGAAGGTGGCCACCAACGCATGGTCCTCACCGCCGGTGAGCACCCAGCCCAGCGGGTCGCCGCCCAGCGCCGCCGCCACCTGCGGCAGCGGCCCGGTGACGAAGGCGGTCAGCGCCTCACGGTCCAGGTCGATGCCCACACCGCTGTCGGCGGCCAGGTGGCCGGCGTCGGCGAGCAGCCCGTCGCTGGTGTCGCACATCGACGTGGCACCGGCGTCGGCGGCGGCCGGGCCCGCGGCGTAGGGCGGGGTGGGGCGGCGGTGCGCGGCGATGGCCGCGGCCGGGGCGCGGAAGCCGCGGCGCAACACCGCCAGCCCGCACGCCGACCAGCCCAGCCGGCCGGCGACGGCGACCACGTCACCGGGGCGGGCGCCGTCGCGGCGGACCGGTGCCCGCCCGCCCAGGTCACCCAGCGCGGTGACCGAGAGGACGACGGAGACGGAGTCCGGGGCGCAGGCGGTGGTGTCCCCGCCGACGACGGCGGCGCCGAAGGGCGCGCACTCCGCCGCCATCCCGTCGGCCACGCCCTCCAGCCAGACCGCCGGGGTGTCCGCCGGGCAGGCCAGCCCGACGAGCAGTGCCGTGGGCACCGCGCCCATCGCCGCGACGTCGGCCAGGTTGACCGCCGCGGCCTTGTGCCCGACGTCCTCGGCCGAGGACCAGTCGCGGCGGAAGTGCCGGCCCTCCACCAGCACGTCGGTGCAGGCCACGACCCGCCCGTCGGGGACGCGCAGCACCGCGGCGTCGTCGCCGGGGCCGACCTCGGCCACCCGCGCCGAGCCGGACCGGGCGAGCACCCGGGCGATCACGCCGAACTCCCCGACCACCCCGACGTTGTCGGCCGGATCGGGGCGGGGCAGCAGCGGACGGGGCCGAGTCACCGGGCACCTCCCGCCGCTGGGGTACGTTGCCGATCGGCCTGCTGATCGGCAGGCCGGAATCGCCCCCAGCCGTTGCCGACGTGGTGACGCCCGAGGAAGGTCAACCCGTGGTCCACGCCTACATCCTGATCCAGACCGAAGTCGGCAAGGCAGCCGCGGTCGCCGCGAGCATCAGCGAGATCGCCGGCGTGACCAAGGCGGAGGACGTCACGGGCCCCTACGACGTGATCGTGCGGGCCGAGGCGAACTCCGTCGACGAGCTCGGCCGGCTGGTCGTGGCCCGGGTCCAGTCGGTCGACGGCATCACCCGCACGCTGACCTGCCCCGTCGTCAACATCTGAGCCGCTTGAGCACCGCCCCGCACTCCCCCGACGCCCCCGCGCCGTCCCCGGCGCCGGGGCCCGACCCGCTGCGCCGGGCCGCGCTCATCGCGCTGGCCGTCGCCGTGCCGCTGCTGGTCGTGCTGCTCGTGCTGGTCAACGTGCTCGGCGACGACGACCCGGACGACGGCGCGGTGGCCGAGGTCACCGGCACGACGTCGGCGCCGCGCGGTGACCTGCCGCCGGTGGAGGTGGTCACCCCGGAGGTGACGCCGGAGGCCGAGCTCGCCTGCCCGGTGCTGATGGACCAGCTGCCGCTGGAGCTGGCCGGGGAGACCGCGCGGATGGTCGACTCCGACTCGCTGTTCGCCGCCGCCTGGGGCGACCCCGCGCAGGTGCTGGTCTGCGGCGTCGACCCGGTCGCCCCCGGGCAGGAGGACACGACGGCGTTCCAGCTCAGCGGCGTCCAGTGGCTGGTCGACACCGCCGACCCCGAGGCCAACGTGTGGACGACGGTCGATCGCCTGGTGCCGGTGCAGGTGCGGGTGCCGGCGAGCGCCGACAGCTCGCTGCCGCAGGCGCTGAGCCCGATCATCGCCACCACGCTGCCCTACACCGACCCGGTCCCCGCCGACTGACCGACGGGGTCAGTTCTCCGGGAGCTGGGCGAGCTGGTCGGCGACGACGGCGGACAGCTCGGCGCGCGCCTCCTCCGGCGTGGTCTGCACCGAGGCCACCGCCACGGTGAAGGCCCCGCGGGTGCACCAGGCGAACGCCGGCGGACCCTCCATCCCGTGCTCGGGCAGCGCCTCGGGCACCGCCATCAGCACGCAGTCCTCCGGCAGGCCCGCCGGCGAGCGGTCCAGGGTGCCGCCGTAGTACTCGGCGTCGTTGCGGGCCAGGTCCTCGGCGTAGGCCGCGGCGCCGTCCGGACCGTCGAACTGGTCGAGGAAGACGCTGGTGATCCGCGGCCCGTCGCGCCAGAACCGCTCCCAGCCGCGCAGGTACCCGTACTCGCTGAGCACCTGCTGCTGCCGCTCGGCGTCCTCGCCGTAGCCGGCGACGTCGTCGACGGTCTTCTCCCCCGCCGGCGGGTCGAGGTCGTCGTCGGGCACCCGGGGCAGCCCGGAGGGCACCTCGTCGACCAGCAGCCGCTCCAGGCCGCGCGCGTCGGTGGGCAGCGCCTCGGCCGTGCTCACGGCCGGGCCGGTCGACGCCTCCGGAGGGGCGGCGGTGTCGGCGCAGCCGGCGCACGCCGGGGCGACCGCCAGCAGGACCGCCGCCAGCGCGGAGCGTGGCAGCAGCCGGGAGGTCATCCGGCGTCCAGGGCGCTGCGCACCAGCCGGTCGACCAGCTCCGGGTAGCTGACGCCGCTGGCCGCCCACATCCGGGGGAACATCGAGATCGGCGTGAACCCGGGCATGGTGTTGACCTCGTTGACCACCAGCCGGTCGTCGCCGGTGTCCGGGTCGGTGGCGAGGAAGAAGTCGACCCGGGCCAGCCCGCGGCAATCCATCGCCAGGTAGGCCCGCCGGGACACCTCCTGCACGGCCGCGGTCTGCGCCGGGGTGAGGTCGGCCGGGACGTCGAACTCCACGGCGTCGGCGAGGTACTTGGCGTCGAAGTCGTACCAGTCGGTGCCCGGCCGCAACCGGATCTCCGCCGGCAGGCTGGTGTCGGGCACCGGGGAGCCCGGCCGGGCGAGCACGCCGCACTCGACCTCCCGGCCGGGGACGGCGGCCTCCACGACCACCTTCGGGTCGACCGCGGCCGCCGTCGCCACCGCCTCGGGGAACTGCGCCCAGTCGGTGACCTTGGTGATGCCGATGCTGGAGCCGGCCCGCGAGGGTTTGACGAAGACCGGCAGCCCCAGCCGCTCCCGCGCCGCGGCGTCGAGCAGCTCCGGGTCGGCGCGCAGCGCACCGGCGGCGTCGCGCAGCACCACGTGGTCGCCCTGCGGGATGCCGGCGGCCGCGAGGAGCTTCTTGGTGAACTCCTTGTCCATCGACGCCGCGCTGGCGAACACGCCGGAGCCCACGTAGGGCAGCCCGGACATCTCCAGCAGGCCCTGGATGGTGCCGTCCTCGCCGTAGGCGCCGTGCAGCACCGGGAAGACGACGTCGACCTCGGTCAGCCGGCCGATGGCCTGACCGGCGTCCAGCACCGCCAGGCCCCGCCCGGCCGGGTCGCCCACGAGCGACACCGGGGTGCCCTCGGCGACCTCGGGGAGCCGGCCGTCCTCGATGGCCAGCGCCTTGCCGTCGTGCAGCACCCAGCCGCCGTCCCGGGTGATGCCCACCGGCACCACGTCGTACCGCTCCGGGTCGAGCGCGGCCAGCACGCTGCCGGCCGAGACGCAGGAGATCGCGTGCTCCGCGCTCCGCCCGCCGAACACGACCGCGACCCTCGTCTTGCCCGGCTTCCCCGTCATCGCCGCCGACCCTAGCCGAGCGCTCAGCCGGCCACGGCGGGCAGCGCGGCGAGGCCGGCCTCGAGGTCGGCGACCAGGTCGGCGGTGTCCTCGATGCCGCAGGAGAACCGCACGAAGCCCGCCGGCACGGCGTCCCCGCCCCACTGGGCCCGCCGGTCGACGGTGGTGTGGATGCCGCCGAAGCTGGTGGCGGCCGCGATCAGCCGGCTGCTGCGGACGAGGTGCGCCACCGCGGCCTCGTCGGCGAGCTCGGCGGAGACCACGCCGTTGGGGCGGAGCATCTGCCGGGTCGCCAGCGCGTACGACGGGTCCTGCGGTCGCCAGGGCCACCGGACGCCACGGACCGCCGGGTGCCCGGCCAGCAGCTCCGACAGCGCGGCGGCGTTGGCCGCCTGCCGGGCCAGCCGCAGGTCCAGGGTGCCCATCGACCGGTGCGCCAGCCAGGCCTCGAACGCCCCGGGGGTGTTGCCGGTGGTCTTGCGCCAGGCGGCGATCCGGGTGTGCAGCTCCCGGCCCCGCTCGGTGCGGGCCGTGCTCACGTGGCCGAGCAGCACGTCGCTGTGCCCGGTCAGCGCCTTGGTGTCCGAGCCCACGGTGACGTCGGCGCCCAGCGCCAGGGGGCGCTGCCCGATCGGCGAGGCCGTGGTGTTGTCGACCACCAGCACCGCGCCCGACGCCTGGGTGGCCCGGGCGACGGCGGCGATGTCGCAGACGTCCAGCTGCGGGTTGCTGGGGGTCTCCAGCAGCACCAGCCGGGCGCCGTCGAGGTCCCCGCGGGCGGCGACGTCGGCGATCTCCAGGGTGGGCACGAGCTCCACCCGCACGCCGAACCGGGCCAGCTCGTCCCGGGCGAGCACCCGGGTGGCGTAGTAGCCGTCCGAGGGCAGCACGACCCGGTCACCGGGGCCGACCAGCGCCAGGACGGCGGAGCTGATCGCCGCCATCCCCGTGGCGAAGGACAGGCAGTCGCCGCCGTCCAGCTCGCCGACCGCGCGCTCGAACACCCGCAGCGTCGGGTTGTCCGGGCGGGCGTAGCCGTCGGCGCCCTGCCAGCCGGGGGCCTCGTCACCGAGGTGGTACGGCGCGGCGAACACCGGGGACGGGCGGAGCGGGGTGCCCGGCACCGCCGGGTCGTCGCCGGCGTGCACCAGCCGGGTGCCGTCACCGAGCCCGGCGGGCAGGTCAGGGGTGGTCACGGGGAGTCCTCCACGGGTGTGCGGCAGCGACCCGGAGGTCTACTCGGGCAGCGTCATTCGGGCAGCGTCATTCGGGTTTGGCCTCGCGGGACATCATCTCCCGCACCATCCGGCCCGCCGCCTCGCCCTCGTGGCACACCCGGACGACGGCCTCGGTGATCGGCACGTCGACCCCGTGCGCCCGCGCCAGGTCCAGCACCGACCGGCAGCTCTTGACCCCCTCGGCGGTCTGCCGGGTGATCTGCTCGACCTCGCTGACCGACATGCCCTGGCCCAGGTGCTCGCCGAAGGTGCGGTTGCGCGACAGCGGGGAGGAGCAGGTGGCGACCAGGTCACCGAGCCCGGCCAGCCCGGCGAAGGTGGCGGCGTCGGCGCCGAGCGCCAGCCCGAGACGGGTGGTCTCGGCCAGGCCCCGGGTGATCAGCGAGGCCCGGGTGTTGTCCCCGTAGCCCAGCCCCTCGGCGATGCCGCAGGCCAGCGCGATGACGTTCTTCACCGCGCCCCCGAGCTCGCAGCCGACCAGGTCGGGGTTGGTGTAGGGCCGGAAGTAGCGGGTGTGGCAGGCCACCTGCAGCGCCTCGGCCCGCCCGGTGTCGGTGCAGCCGATGACGGTGGCGGCCGGCTGCTCCTCGGCGATCTCCCGGGCCAGGTTGGGCCCGGACAGCGCGGCGACCCGGTCGGCGCCGGCGCCGGTCACCTCGCAGATCACCTCGCTCATCCGCTTGGTGGTGCCGAGCTCCACGCCCTTCATCAGCGACAGCAGCGTGGCGTCCGGCGGGAGCAGGGGCACCCAGCCGGTCAGGTTCCGCCGCAGCGTCTGGCTGGGCACGGCCAGCACGACGACGTCGGCGTCGGCCAGCGCCTCGGCGGCGTCACTGGTGGCCCGCACGGCGTCGGGCAGACGCACCCCCGGCAGGTACTCGGCGTTCTCCCGGGTGCCGTCGATCGCCGCGGCCAGCTCGGGACGGCGGGCGTGCAGCGTCACCGCGCTGCCGGCGTCGGCCAGCACCTTGGCGAAGGTGGTGCCCCACGAGCCGGCGCCGAGCACCGCGGCCCGGGTCACGCCGCGTTCCCGGGCAGCGCACGGCGGGCCGGGCGGGGGTGGAAGGCGGTCGGCGGGGTCTGCCCGCGCACCTCGCCGAGCTGGTCGCGGACCCGGGTCATCACCAGGTCGGTCACCTCGCGCAGCAGCTCGGGGCTCAGCGCCCGCCCGGCCTGCACGTCGGCCCGCTGCGCGGAGAGGTCGACCGGCGCCCCCACCTGGTAGTCGACCGGGGTGCGCAGCCGCAGGTGCAGCTTCCGGGCGTGGTAGTCGTGCACCCGCTGCGGCCCCCACTGGGCCACCGGCAGGACGACCGCGTCGGTGGTCAGCGCCAGCCGGGCGACCCCCGTCCGCGCCTGCATCGGCCACCAGTCGGGGTCGCGGGTGACCGAGCCCTCCGGGTAGATCACCACCACGGCACCGGCGTCCAGGGCCTCCTTCGCCGCCTGCACCGAAGAGCCGGCGGCGCTGGACCCGCGGGAGACCGGGATCTGCCCGGCGGCGCGCAGGATGGCGCCGGCCAGCCCGCGGAACAGCGCGTCCTTGGCCAGGAAGTGCGGCGTCCGCCCGGCGTCCCAGACCAGCCGGGCACAGCCCAGCGGGTCGAGCACCGAGACGTGGTTGGCCACCACCAGCACCCCGCCGGTCAGCGGGATCCGGTCGCCGTGCCGGTACCGCAGCCGGAACGCCAGCGAGGCCGCCGGGTACACGACGAGCACGCACAGCCACAGCGCGAACGGCACCGGCCGGCGGGTCACCCGCCGGGGTGGGCGGGCACGGGCCGGCCCGCGGTCCGGGGACCCCTCGTCCTGCGACACGTGCACCCTCCTGTCCCGGGGCCGGCGCGTGCCGCGCTGGTGACCCAGCTCATGATCGTGCCTCCCGGCCCCCGGCGGTGCGCACGCGGCCCTGGGCCAGCGCGCCGTCGCGGTGGGTGAACCGGCCCCCGACCAGGGTGGCGAGCACCTCGGTCCGGCGCAGCCCGGACGCGCCGTCGCGGGCCAGCACCGCGGCCGGGGGCTCGGCGACCACCACCAGGTCGGCGACGTCGCCCACCCGCACCGCGGTCCGGCCGCCGCTGGCGGCGCGCAGCGCGACCGCCAGGTCGAGGTGCTGCTCGGGGTGCCAGGCGGCCCGCTCGTCCAGCGAGCGGTGCACGGCGGCGGCGATCCCGTCCCAGGGGTCCAGCGGGGCGACCGGTGCGTCGGAGCCCAGCACCAGCTCCGCGCCGGCGGTGACCAGCGCGGCGTAGGGGAAGGCCGAGCCGGTGGTGCCGGCCCAGTGCAGGTCGGCGGCGTCCCGGTCGTCCACCGCGTGCCGCGGCTGCACGCTGGCCACCACCTCGAGCTCGGCGAAGCGTGGCAGGTCGGCCTCGACCACCTGCTGGGCGTGCTCGATCCGGCCGCGGACGCCCGCGGCGGCGAACCCGTCCAGCGCCACGGCGGTGGCGCGGTCGCCGATGGCGTGCACCGCCAGGTCCAGCCCTGCCGAGCTCGCCCGGCGCAGCAGCCGCTCCAGGTCGGCCAGCGGCGTGCGCAGCACGCCGTGCGCCTCGGGCCCGGTCATCCCCGGGTAGGCGTGCGAGCAGTACGCGGTCCGGGTGCCCAGCGACCCGTCGACGAAGACCTTGAGCGGGCCCAGCCGCAGCCGGTCGGCGGCGACCGGGTCGGCCACCCCCGGCAGCGGGTCACCGCTGCGCAGCCCCGCGGCCAGCACCCCGGCCAGCCGGCCGACGTAGACGCCGGCGGCCACCCGGACCGCGGGACCACCCGGGCGCAGGGCCGCCCGCCGCGCCCAGGCGGTGACCAGGTCGTCGAACTCCAGGTCGACCACCGCGGTCACCCCGCGGGCGGCCGCGGCGTCGGTGGCCGCCAGCACCCACTCGTCCCGCTCGGCGGGGGCGGCGGACTCCGCGGCGGCGACGACCTCCATCGCCTCGTGCTCCCGGACCACCCCGTCGGCGGTACGTACCCCCAGCCGCTGCGCGGCCACGGTGCTGCACCACGCCGTGTGCATGTCCCCGCTGGCCACCACCACCGGCAGCCCGGGCAGGACGGCGTCCAGCGTCGCGGCGTCCGGCGGCGTGCTCCACAGCGCGTCGCGGAAGCCCTGGGCGACCACGACCGCGCCCTCGGCCGGCGGGGCGGCGGCCAGCACCGCGGCGATCTGGGCGGCCACCTGCTCCGGGGAGCCGGCGGTGGAGACGTCGATCCGCCGGCGGGCCGCGGCCCACTGCCCGAGGTGCACGTGCGCGTCCTGCAGCCCGGGCAGCAGCACGGCGCCGTCGAGGTCGACGACCTCCGGCGGGGCGCCGTCGCCGGGCCACCCGTCCAGTCCCGGGGTGGCGGCGTGCAGCTCGTCGGCGATCGCCACCACCCGGCCGTCGTGGACGAGCACGTCCCGGACGGCCGGGGAACGGCGACCGCCCAGCCGGGCGCGGCGCAGCAGCAGCCCGCTCACGCCGGCTCCCCGGCCACCTGCGCGGCGCGCCGGGCGCGGAACTCCGCCACCGGCCAGGAGGTGATGCCGCCGATCCGGACCGCGGCGGCGGCGCCGTCGTCCGCCCACTCGTACTCGACGGGCTCCCCCGCCGACCCGAAGCCGGCCACCGGCTCCTGGCGCAGGGTGGCGCCGTCGACGGCGGTGAGCTCCAGGTGCTCCTCGGCGGGGGTGGGCGAGCCGGGGTGCAGCAGCACCAGGCGGCCGCCGAGCAGGGCCACGTCGGTGACCCCCCACAGGTTGGCGAAGCGGCCGGCGAACCGGCTGAGGTCGGTGGGGGCGCCGGCGGAGCCCGCACCGGCGGCGTCCACCGGCGCGGCCAGGGCCAGGTCGATCAGCCCGAACAGGCCCCGGGCGAGCACGTCGGCCGGGCCCTCGAGGCAGTTGGTGAGCACGCTGACCACCACCTGGGCCTCCGGGTCGACCCAGGTGCGGGTGATGTGTCCCGGGTAGCCGCCGCTGTGGCCGACCAGCCGGCGCTCGCCCACGGTGGCCAGGTCCATCCCCAGCCCGTACCAGCGGGCCTCCTGCCCGTGGGCGCGGATCTCCGACTCCGGCCGGCGCATCAGCCGCTTGGCCGCCTCGGGCAGCAGCCGCTCGTCGCCGGTCGCGTGGGTGGCGAAGAACGCCGACAGGTCGCGGGCGGTGGACCAGAACCCGGTGGCGGCGGCCATCGCCCGGGTGTCCACGTGCGGGATGCGCAGCCGGGTCAGCTCCCCCTCCAGCAGTGCGGTGTGCCCGGCCGCGTACTCCGCCGCGCGGACCGGGTCCCACTCCGGACCGGTGTCGGCCAGCCCGAGCGGATCGACCACCGCGCGCTGCACGTGCTCGGCGTAGCCGGTGCCGGTGACCGCCTCGATGACCTGGCCGAGCAGGGAGTAGCCGACGTTGGAGTACTTGAAGTGCTCGTTGCGCCCGAAGACGACGGCGTCGGCGCCCTCGACCAGCTCGCGCAGCCGCGGCGCGTCGGGGAAGGCGTGCAGCAGCTGCCAGAAGTCGTTGTCCCGGCCGTCGCGCAGCAGGCCGGACTGGTGCCCCAGCAGCTCCCGGACGGTGACCGCGCCGACGGCCGCGGGCAGGTCGGGCACCCACCGGCCGACCGGGTCGTCCAGCCGCAGCCGCCCGGCCTCGACCAGCTGCAGCACCGCGGTGGCGGTGAAGGTCTTGGAGTGGGAGGCGATCCGGAACAGGTGCCGGGGCGTGAGCGGCGCCCCGGTGGTCTCGTCGGCGACCCCGAGCGCGACGTCGAGCACCAGCCGGCCACCCACCCGGACGGCGGCCTGCACGCCCGGCACCCGCCCGCGCCGGCGCTGGTGTTCCAGCCACGACTCCAGGTAGGGCGCCGCCGCCGTGGCGACGTCGGCGGTCCGGTCGGGGGTGGTGCTCATCCTCGGGCGCTCCTCGGGACGGGGACGGTCCGCAGCAGCCCACCACACGAGCCCTCAGCGGTCTTCTCGAACCGCGATCCGGACGCCGAGCCACCCGGTCAGCGTCCGCGCGGCGCCGAGCGCCGACCACACGTCCCGCGCCGGCGGCGACGGGTCCACGGGTGTGCACGGTAGGTGGTGTGCTCACATGGCCGGGTGCAGCAGTGGTCCGTGGTCGTGCCGGCCAAGCGGCTGGCGTCGGCCAAGACCCGGCTGACCCCGCTGACCACCGGCCTGGGCGCGGATGCGACCGCCCGGCACGCGGAGCTGGTGCTGGCCCTGCTCGCGGACACCGTCGCCGCCGCGCTGGCCGCGCCCGACGTGACCGGGGTGCTGGTGGTCACCGACGAGCCGCGGGCCGCCGCCGTCGTCACCGCGCTGGGGGCGGCCACCGTCGGCGACGAGCCCGACCGCGGGCTCAACGCCGCCCTGGTGCACGGGGCGGCGCACGCCCGGCGGACCGGCACGGCCGCCGTCGCGGCGCTCTCCTCCGACCTGCCGGCGCTGCGCCCGGCGGAGCTGACCGCCGCCCTGCAGGAGGCGGCGGCGCACCCCCGGGCGTTCGTCGCCGACGCCGCGGGCACCGGGACCACGTTGCTGTGCGCGGCCCCCGGCGCCGCACTGGACCCGCGCTTCGGTCGGGGCTCGGCCACCGCGCACGCGGACAGCGGTGCCGTCCCGCTGGGCGGGAGCTGGCCGGGGCTGCGCCGCGACGTCGACACGCCTGCCGACCTGCGGGCCGCCGGACGGCTCGGGCTGGGGCCGCACAGCACCGAACTCCTCTCGGCCACCTCCTGGTCACCTCCGTGAGGCAGGATCGACCCGTGCCTGCCGCCGCCCCGACGCTGCCCGCCGACCGGTTCCTCAACCGCGAGCTCTCCTGGCTGGACTTCAACGCCCGGGTGCTCGAACTGGCCGAGGACGACAGCCTGCCGCTGCTGGAGCGGGTGAAGTTCCTCTCCATCTTCGCCAGCAACCTCGACGAGTTCTTCATGGTCCGGATCGCCGGCCTCAAGCGCCGGCAGAGCACCGGGCTCACCGTCCGCTCCCCCGACGGGCTGACCATCCGCGAGCAGCTGGCCCGGGTCACCGAGCGCACCCAGGACCTGATGCACCGGCACGGCGGCGTCTTCACCAAGGACGTCACCCCGCTGCTGGAGGAGCACGGCATCCGGATCCTGCACTGGGCCGACCTCGCCGACACCGACGCGATGCGGCTGCGCGAGTACTTCCGCGACCAGGTGTTCCCGGTGCTCACCCCGCTGGCGGTCGACCCCGCGCACCCCTTCCCCTACATCAGTGGGCTGTCGCTGAACCTGGCGGTCTCCGTCCGCGACCCCGACACCGGCGCGCCCCGCTTCGCCCGGGTGAAGGTGCCCAACAACGTGCCCCGGTTCATCCCGGTGGGGCCCAGCGGGGGGCACCGCGACGACGCCACGTCGGTGTTCCTCCCGCTGGAGGACCTCATCGCCGCCCACCTGGGCCAGCTGTTCCCCGGGCTGGACGTGCTGGACCACCACCTGTTCCGGGTCACCCGCAACGCCGACCTGGAGGTCGAGGAGGACCGGGACGAGGACCTGCTGCAGGCGCTGGAGCGAGAGCTCGCCCGGCGCCGGTTCGGGCCGGCGGTACGCCTGGAGGTCACCGCGACGATGGACCCGCAGATCCTCGACGTGCTGGTCACCGAGTTGGAGATCAGCCCGGCCGACGTCGTGTCGGTGCCCGGGCTGCTCGACCTGGCCTCGCTGATGGAGCTCTACGACCTCGACCGGCCCGAGCTCAAGGACGAGCCGTTCGTACCGGCCACCCACCCGCGGCTGAGCGAGGGCGAGACGCCCAAGAGCGTGTTCGCCACGCTGCGCGAGGGCGACGTGCTGGTGCACCACCCCTACGACTCCTTCGCCACCAGCGTGCAGCGGTTCATCGAGCAGGCCGCCGCCGACCCGCACGTGCTCGCGATCAAGCAGACCCTCTACCGCACGTCCGGCGACTCCCCGATCGTCTCGGCGCTGATCGAGGCGGCCCAGGCCGGCAAGCAGGTGGTCGTGCTGGTCGAGATCAAGGCGCGGTTCGACGAGGAGGCCAACATCAGCTGGGCCCGCTCGCTGGAGCGGGCCGGCTGCCACGTCGTCTACGGGCTGGTGGGCCTGAAGACCCACTGCAAGACGGCGCTGGTGGTCCGGATGGAGAACGGGGTGATCCGCCGGTACTGCCACATCGGCACCGGCAACTACAACCCCAAGACCGCCCGGATCTACGAGGACCTGGGCATCCTCACCGCCGACCCGCGGGTGGGCGCCGACCTCACCGACCTGTTCAACACCCTCACCGGCTACTCCCGGCAGACCACCTACCGGTCGCTGCTGGTGGCGCCCCGGGGCATCCGGACCGGGCTGGTGGAGCGGATCCGCCGCGAGGCCCGGCACGCCGCCGAGGGGCGCCCCTCGGGCATCCGGGTCAAGGTGAACTCGCTGGTCGACGAGCAGATCATCGACGCGCTCTACGAGGCGTCGCTGGCCGGGGTGCCGATCGACCTGCTGATCCGCGGCATCTGCGCGCTGCGGCCGGGCGTGCCGGGGCTGAGCGAGAACATCCGGGTGCGCTCGATCGTGGGCCGCTTCCTGGAGCACTCGCGGGCCATCAGCTTCGTCAACGACGAGTCGCCGGAGTGGTGGATCGGCAGCGCCGACCTGATGCACCGCAACCTCGACCGCCGGGTGGAGGTGCTGCTGCGGGTCAACGACCCCGCCGCGCAGCGCCAGCTGCAGCAGGTGTTCGACCGGGCGCTGGCCCCCGACGTGCGCTGCTGGGAGCTGTCCGCCGACGGCACCTGGACCCCCACCGGGGAGCGCGACCACCAGCTGGAACTGCTCACCGGGCGGGGTGAGCACGCTGCCTGAGGCCGCCCCGCTGATCCCGGCCGCCGGCGGCGCCCTGTGGCGCCACGGCCCCGACGGGGCCCTGCAGACCGCCCTGGTGCACCGGCCGAAGTACGACGACTGGTCGCTGCCCAAGGGCAAGCTGGACCCCGGGGAGCACCCGCTGCTGGCCGCGGTGCGGGAGGTCGACGAGGAGACGGGCCTGCGCACCGTCGTCGGCCGGCGCAGCGTGCAGACCCGCTACGAGCACCGCAGCGGCCCCAAGCGGGTCGACTACTGGGTGATGCGGGCCACCGGCGGGGACTTCGTGCCCAACGACGAGGTCGACGAGCTGCGCTGGCTGTCGCTGCCCGACGCCGGCCGGCTGGTCACCCACGACCACGACCGCGCGGTGCTCGAGGACCTGGCGCGCACCGACGTCCCGCGGATGCCGCAGCTGCTGCTCATCCGGCACGCGTCGGCCGGCGAGCGCGGCGACTGGGACGGCCCGGACGACGAGCGGCCGCTGGACCGCCGGGGTCGGGGGCAGGCGGACGCCCTGGCCGCGGTGCTGCCGGCGTTCGGTCCGGCCCGCGTGCTCACCGCGCCGCCGCTGCGCTGCCGGGAGACCGTGACGCCGCTGGCCGAGGAGCTGGGGCTGCCGGTGGGCGAGGTGCCCGAGCTCGGCGAGGAGGGGTTCGACGCCGACCCGCAGGCGGGGCTGGCCGTCGTCGAACGGCTGCTGACCACCGACGCGCCCGCCGACGGGGTGACCGTCGTCTGCAGCCAGGGCGGGGCCATCCCCTCGGTGCTGCTGTCGTTGGGGGTGCGCTGGCACGGCACGGCGGGCGCGCTGTGGCCCCCGGCGGCCAAGGGCAGCGTGTGGGCGCTCGCCGGCCGGCCGGGCCGGCTGGCCGCCGACTACTACCGGGACTTCAGCGCCGACCCGGCGGCCCCCACGGGCCGGGCGACCGGCGCCGCCGGCCGGGTCGCCGCCGCCAGCAGCTGACGAAGGACCCCGCTGCCCCCCTGGAAGGACCCCCTTCCCCCCGCCCCCCGCACGCTCGGGGCGGTGCCCTGACGGGGGCCTGTGACGCTCGCGGCGGGCCCCTGCAGCGGGGCCGTCAGCGTGCGGGAGCGGGGGGAGAGCGGGTCCTTCCTCAGGCGGGCAGGGCGGGGAGCGACTTGGGCTTCCACGCCGGGCGCTGGGCCTCGAACGCGGTGATGTCGTCCAGGTGGCGCTCGGTGAGCCCGACGTCGTCGAGCCCCTCCAGCAGGCGCCAGCGGGTGTAGTCGTCGATCTCGAACGGCACGGTGACGTCGGCGTAGGTGACCTGCTTGGCGCGCAGGTCCACGGTCACCGCCGTCGCCGGGTCGGCCTCGATCGCGGCCCACAGCCCCTCGACGTCCGGCTGCGCCATCAGCACGGTGAGCAGCCCGGACTTGGTCGAGTTGTTCTTGAAGATGTCGGCGAACCGGGAGCTGATGACCACCCGGAACCCGCCGTCGAGCAGCGCCCAGACCGCGTGCTCGCGGGAGGAGCCGGTGCCGAAGTCGGGGCCGGCGACCAGCACCGAGGCGTCGGCGTACTGCGGCTGGTTGAGCACGAAGTCCGGCTCGTTGGTGCGCCAGGCGACGAACAACCCGTCCTCGAATCCGGTGCGGGTGATCCGCTTGAGGTACTCGGCCGGGATGATCTGGTCGGTGTCGACGTTGCTGCGCCGCAGCGGGGCGGCGGTGCCGGTGTGCGTGGTGAAGGCGTCCATGTCGGTCAGACTCCAGCGGGGATCGGGGCGTCGGACAGGTCGGCCGGGGCGGTGAGCCGGCCGGTCAGCGCGGTGGCCGCGGCGACCGCCGGGGAGACCAGGTGGGTGCGCCCGCCCTTGCCCTGCCGGCCCTGGAAGTTGCGGTTGCTGGTCGACGCCGCGCGCTCGCCGGGCTTGAGCTGGTCGGGGTTCATGCCCAGGCACATCGAGCAGCCCGCGCCGCGCCACTCGGCGCCGGCGTCGAGGAAGACCTGGTCCAGCCCCTCGGCCTCGGCCTGCAGCTTCACCTGCACCGAGCCGGGGACGACGAGCATCCGGGTGTTCCCCTCGACCCGCTTGCCCTTCAGCAGCGCCGCGGCGACCCGGAGGTCCTCGATCCGGCCGTTGGTGCACGAGCCCAGGAAGACGGTGTCCACCTCGATGTCGCGCAGCGGGGTGCCGGCGGTCAGGCCCATGTAGGCCAGCGCGGACTCGGCGGCCCGGCGCTCGCTCTCGTCGGCGATCTGCGCCGGATCGGGCACGCTGGCGTCGATCGGCAGCCCCTGGCCCGGGTTGGTGCCCCAGGTGACGTAGGGGGTCAGCGACGCGGCGTCGATGTGCACCTCGTGGTCGAAGACGGCGTCGTCGTCGGTGCGCAGCGTCCGCCACTCCTCGACCGCGGCGTCCCAGTCGGCGCTCTGCGGCGCGTGCGGGCGCCCCTGCAGGAAGTTGAACGTCGTCTGGTCCGGGGCGATGAGCCCGGCGCGGGCGCCGGCCTCGATCGACATGTTGCAGATCGTCATCCGGGCCTCCATGGACAGCGCCTCGATCGCGCTGCCCCGGTACTCGATGACGTGGCCCTGTCCGCCGCCGGTGCCGATCTGGGCGATGACGGCGAGGATGACGTCCTTGGCCGAGACGCCGGGCGGCAGCTCGCCGTCGACGGTGACCGCCATCTGCTTGGCCGGCAGCTGCGGCAGTGTCTGGGTGGCGAGCACGTGCTCGACCTCGCTGGTGCCGATGCCGAAGGCCAGCGCCCCGAACGCCCCGTGCGTGGAGGTGTGGCTGTCGCCGCAGACGATGGTCATCCCCGGCTGGGTGAGCCCCAGCTGCGGACCGATCACGTGCACGATGCCCTGGTCACGGTCGCCCATCGGGGCCAACCGGATGCCGAACTCGGCGGCGTTGCGCCGCAGCGCGTCCACCTGCGCACGGGAGATCGGGTCGGCGATCGGCGACAGGATGTCCAGGGTCGGGACGTTGTGGTCCTCGGTGGCCATGGTCAGGTCCGGCCGCCGCACGGTGCGCCCGGCGGCCCGCAGCCCGTCGAAGGCCTGCGGACTGGTCACCTCGTGCACGAGGTGCAGGTCGATGTAGAGGAGGTCGGGCTCCCCCGCCGTCCGCCGCACGACGTGCTGCTCGTACACCTTCTGCGCCAGGGTCCTGCCCACGGTGCGTCCTCCTCGATCGGGCGACGGTGCTTGACCGTCTCACCCACTGGGATGCGAGTATTGCTGCGTGGGACAGCCTAACCCCGTTGCCGTGCTGGACAAAGCAGTGGCGATCCTCCGTGCGGTGACCGACGACCCGGCGACGCTCGCCGAGCTCGTCACCCGCACCGGTCTGCCCCGGGCGACCGCCCACCGGCTGGCCACCGCCCTCGAGGGGCACCGCCTGCTGCGGCGCACCGCCGGCGGCGCGTGGGCGCCCGGCCCGGCGCTCGCCGAGCTGGGTCGCGGAGGGGCGGACCTGGCCGACCTGGCCGGCCGCCACCTGCCCGGACTGCGCGACGCGACCGGGGAGAGCGCGCAGTTCTACGTGCGCGACGGGAGCAGCCGGGTCTGCATCGCCGCGGCCGAACGGCTGAGCGGGCTGCGCGACACCGTCCCGGTGGGCGCCCGGCTCCCGCTGACCGCCGGCTCGGCCGCGCACGCCCTGCTGGCGTTCGCCCCCGCCGACGAGGTCACCGCGCTGCTGCCCTCGGCGAGCTTCACCGCCCGCACCCTGCTCGACGTCCGCCGCCGCGGCTGGGCGCACAGCATCGCCGAACGGGAGCCCGGCGTGGCGTCACTGTCCGCACCGGTGCGCGACGGCACCGGCGGCGTGCTGGGTGCCGTGTCGATCTCCGGCCCGATCGAGCGACTGGGCCGCCGGCCCAGCCCGGAGGTGGTGGCCGCGGTGCTGGACGCGGCGCTGACCATCTCCCGCGCCGCCCGCTGAGACGCTGGATCGTTACTACGTAGTTCCGTACCATCGGTCAGGTGGACGACGACCGGCTGACCCGGATCGAGCAGCGACTGGCGGCGCTGGAGGCGGAACGGGGCACCGCCCCGGCCGACGCCCCGGCCGGACTGCCGACGCCGGAGCGCTTCTGGCTGCTGCGGGCGCTGGCCACCGAGGCGGCCGAGCTGCCCGGTGGCGCGGTGGCCTACGGCGGGCAGGTGCGCCTGCCCGGCGGCGAGGAGTACGCCTGGCAGCGGACCCACGGCGCCGACGAGCTGCGCACCGCGGACCCGGCGGACGACGACGCGCTGGCCGCCACCCTGTCGGCGCTGGCCCACCCGGTGCGGCTGCGGTTGCTGCGCGAGGTGCTCAACGGGCACACCTCGACGGCCGCACTGGCGGCCCTCCCCGGCCTGGGCACGACCGGCCAGCTGCACCACCACCTGCGCCAGCTCACCGCCGCCGGTTGGCTGCGCACGACGGGCCGGGGCGCGTACGGCGTGCCGCCCGAGCGGGTCGTGCCGCTGCACGTGGTGCTCGCGGCGGTGTCGTCGTGAGCGGCGCGACCCTGCGCCGGCTGGTGGCGCGGATCCGGCCGCCGCTGCCCGCGGTCGGCGTGCTGCTGATCCTGGCCGACACGGCCGACCTGCTGACCTGGGGGGCGCTGGCCGGGGTCGTCGTCCTGGTCGGCTTCGGCCTGCTCGACCGGGTGCGGCCGCCCGCGGCCCCGGTGCGACTGGTCGACTCACCGGTGCGCGGCCCCTGGCGGGCGCTGAACTCCCCCGCGTCGAACGTCCCCTCGCACGGGGTGAACAGCCTGGGGCAGACCTACGCCATCGACCTGGTGCTCGACCCGCCCGACGGCAGCCGCCCGGAGTTCGGCTCCGGAGGCCAGTGGCGCCGGCCCGAGGAGTACCCGGCGTTCGGCCGGCCGCTGCTCAGCCCGGTCGACGGCGTGGTGGTGCGCGTGCACCAGCGGCGGCGCGACCACCGGGCCCGCAGCGGCTGGGTGTCGATCCTGTACCTGCTGGTGGTCGAGGGGTTCGTCCGGCAGTTCGGCGGCGCCCGCTGGCTCGCCGGCAACCACGTCGTCGTCCGGGCCGACGACGGGGTGTTCGCCGCGCTCGGTCACCTCCGGCAGGGCTCGGTCCGGGTGCGGCGGGGCGAGCGGGTGGTCGCCGGTCAGCAGCTGGCCGAGTGCGGGAACTCCGGGAACAGCAGCGAGCCGCACCTGCACGTCCAGCTGTGCGACTCCCCGGGGCTGGGCGGGGCCGCCGGGCTCCCGATGGTCTTCCGGGCCGGCAGCCCCGACGGCACCGACGGGCTGCCCGCCGACGGCGAGCTGCTCGGGGCGGCCCGGGACTGACCCGTGAACCCACGACGGCCCGCCGCGGAGATCCGCCGCGGGCCGTCGCCGTGCCGGGACGGGGACTACCGGCCGGCGATGTCCGATCCCCCGGTCGGGTCCTCGACCGCGTCGTCGTCCTCGACGACGACCGGCCGCAGCCGCGTCCAGACGATGAAGGCGAGGGCGAAGACCAGCATGCCGATGCCGGCCCAGAGGTTGGCGTTGACGTCGCCGGTCTTGGCGGCCTCGGCCTCGCCGTAGTCGACGATGCCCAGGATGGTCAGGACGACGCCGTACAGACCGATCAGACCGGCGATCACGATCCGGACGTCGTAGGCGCCGGCGGTGTGCTTGCCACCGGACGACCGGGCGGCCTGCCCGTTCGATGCAGTGCTCACGGGGTGCTCCTCTCGAGGGGTGCTGGCCGCGGTCAGCGGAAGATCAGGTTGAGGGCGATGACGAGGACCAGGGCGATGCCGGCCAGCTTGGTCGGCGACTGGTACCAGGGCAGCCGGTGCGCCTCGGGGTCGGTGCGCGCCTCCTTGGGCGTCTCGGAGTAGACCAGCCCGGCCAGCTCGGACACCGGCTTCGGCCGGGTCACCATGCTGACCCCCACGCTGACGGCGATGTCGACGACGAACGCCGCGCCGGCGGCGACGAAGCTCGCACCCTGCCCCTCCAGCCCGATCACGCCGGTCTCGCTCAGCGACCAGACCAGCACCGCGGCGAGCGTGCCGGACACCAGGCCGGTCCAGCCGGCCGTGGGCGTCATCCGCTTCCAGAACATGCCCAGGATGAAGGTGGCGAACAGCGGGGCGTTGAAGAACCCGAACAGCGTCTGCAGGTAGTCCATCAGGTTGTCGAAGTTCGCCGCGATCAGCGCGGTGAAGATCGCGACCACCGTGGCGCCGACCGTGGCCAGCCGCCCGACCCGCAGGTAGTACTCGTCGGGGCGGTCCTTCTTCACGTACTGCTGCCACAGGTCGTAGCTGAAGACGGTGTTGAAGGCGGAGATGTTGGCCGCCATGCCGGCCATGAAGGAGGCCAGCAGGCCGGCGATCGCCACACCGAGCAGACCGTTGGGCAGCACGTCGCGGATCAGCAGCAGGATCGAGTCGTTGTAGGTGACCCCCGGGTCCCCACCGGCCTTCAGCTGCTGGGTCTCGTTGACCAGGACCGCGGCGATCATGCCGGGGACGATCACGATGAACGGGATGAACATCTTCGGGAACGACCCGATGATCGGGGTGCTCCGCGCCGCCGACATCGACTTGGTCGCCATCGCCCGCTGGACCTCGACGAAGTTCGTCGTCCAGTAGCCGAAGGAGAGCACGAAGCCCAGGCCGAAGACGATCCCGATGACCGACAGCACCGGGTTCTCGATGCTGGTCAGGTCGCTGGCCGGCCACGAGCTGAGGTCGTTCTCGTTGCCGCCGCCGCGGATCGCGTCGATCAGCCCACCGACACCGCCCACCCGGTTCAGACCGATGAGCGTCAGCGGCAGCAGCGCGGCCACGATCACGAAGAACTGCAGCACCTCGTTGTAGATGGCCGCCGAGAGGCCACCGAGGGTGATGTAGCTGAGCACGATGACCGCGGCGACGATCAGCGAGATCCACTGCGGCCAGCCCAGCAGCGCGTTCACGATGGTGGCCAGCAGGTACAGGTTGATGCCGGCGATGAGCACCTGGGCCAGCGCGAAGCTCAGCGCGTTCACCAGGTGGGCCCCGGTGCCGAACCGCCGGCGCATGAACTCCGGCACGGAGCGGACCTTCGAGCCGTAGTAGAAGGGCATCATCACCACGCCCAGGAACAGCATCGCCGGGACGGCGCCGATCCAGAAGTAGTGGAACGTGGCCATGCCGAACTGGGCGCCGTTGGCCGACATGCCGATGATCTCGACCGCCCCGAGGTTGGCCGAGATGAAGGCCAGCCCGGTCACCCAGGCCGGCAGCGACCGGCCGGAGAGGAAGAAGTCGAGGCTGTCGGACACCCGGCGCCGGGCGGCGAAGCCGATGAGCAGCACGACCGCGAAGTAGGCGACGACGAGCACGTAGTCGACGACGTTCGCGTCGAGCCGCAGCGTCTCGTCAGCGGCGAGCACCACCAGGGGTTCCTCCTGATCGGGATGACGGCCACCGGCACGGGTGCTGCCGGTGGCTCCTGCCTGCCGTCAGGGCGGGGCACGGTGGTGCGGCGCGGTGAACAGCAGCGGGGACGCTAACGCCGTTGCGCGATGCGACCATTCCGGTGGTCACCGGGTCGGGTGAGGCACGGTGACGGAGAACACGAGAGCCCCCGACCCGGGTGGGTCGGGGGCTCTCCGCTGTAGCCCCGAAGGGATTCGAACCCTCGCTACCGCCGTGAGAGGGCGGCGTCCTGGGCCGCTAGACGACGGGGCCGTGCGCCCGGAGATCTTGCCACACCGGATCCAGCAGGGCGGAACGGGGGTGGGGTGGACCGGAGACGACGAGAGCCCCCGACCCGGGTGGGTCGGGGGCTCTCCGCTGTAGCCCCGAAGGGATTCGAACCCTCGCTACCGCCGTGAGAGGGCGGCGTCCTGGGCCGCTAGACGACGGGGCCGGACGTACTGCTCGTGGTGCTGGAGGAGATGGTGCTTCCTCGCTGGGGTACCAGGACTCGAACCTAGACTAACGGAACCAGAAACCGTCGGGCTGCCAATTACCCCATACCCCATTGGCCGTTCACCGCCTTGCGGCGACGGGAAGAAACGATACCCGATGCTCGGCGAGCGTGTGGAGGCACCCCCCCCCTGCCCGGCGCGTCAGCCCCCCGGCGGCCGGGCCCAGCGGTCGTCCGGCAGGGGTGGCTCAGCAGGCGCCGACGGTGGCCCGTACCCCGGCGGCCCGTAGGCCGGTGGCCCGTAGGCCGGTGGCCCGTACCCCGGTGGTGGCCCGTACCCCGGTGGTGGCCCGTAGCCCGACGGTCCGTACCCCGGTGGTGGTCCGTAGGCCGGTGGCCCGTAGCCCGGCGGTGGCCCGTGGGGCGGCGCTGGAGGCGCCGCGTACGGCGCCGGGCCGGCGGGCGGCCAGCCGGGTGCGCCCGCGACCGGAGGGGCGCTCCGCAGGTCCAGCGCCGGGCTGAGCAGCTCCGGGCGGATCCGGCGGCTCAGGGCGCGCACCCACAGCACGAAGGCGACCATGCCGGCGGTCCCGATCAGCGCCGCCCACCAGCCGAGCAGGTCGTCGGAGGCGTCGGCCGAGACCGCGCCGCCCAGCGCACCCCCGAGCAGGAAGATCACCATGTTGTTCACCGCGTGGGCGACGATCGCCGCCTCCAGGCCGCCGGTCCACCACACGACGGCGGAGAAGGACAGGCCCATGGCGAACCGGTAGAGGAAGGACTCGACGTCCGGCGGGAGGTGGGCGGCCGAGAACAGCGTCGCGGTCACCAGGGCGGCGACCAGCGCACCGGCCCGGGGCCGCCCGATCCAGCCGGCGATCGCCTGGCTGAGGTAGCCGCGGAAGGCGTACTCCTCGGCGGCGGCCTGCAGCGGCGTGGTGAACAGGACGACCAGGACCAGCCAGCCGTAGGAGGCCGACGGTCCGGTGACCCCGCCCGGCCCGGTCACGGTGTCGATCACCACCAGCACGGCCACCGCGACGCCGAGGCTGGCCAGCCCCCGCCAGACCAGCGGCGGGAACAGCCCCCAGCGCAACCGGCCCAGCACCGAGGAGGACCAGCCGATCCGCATGCCGTGCGCGACCGCCCAGCACAGCCAGATGATCGGGATCGCGACGATCAGGGCGATGTTGGTCAGCAGCAGCACACCGGCGTCGGTGAGGTCCATGTACAGGTCGACGGTGAGCCCGGTGAAGAGCGCGACGCCGCCGATCACCACGCCCGCCACCAGGTACAGCACGCAGAGCAGCAGCAGCCCCAGCACCGGCCGCCACCAGGCCCAGTCGCGGGAACGCATGAGCAGCGCATAGGGCTGCGGGGTGTCGTGCGGAGGGGCGCCGGGCGGGGTGACCGGCCGGCTGCGCCGACGGGCCGGCGGCGGCACGGCGGGGGCGGGAGCCGGGTACCAGGCGACCACCCGGGGCACCACCGGCGGAGCACCGGCGGGGCCCGTGGGCGGCGGGCCGGCGTAGGGCTGCCCCGGCTGGCCGCCGGGGCCGCCACCCCAGCCGGTCATCCCGTCGCGAGCCCGCGGGCGGCGGCCAGGCGGGCCAGGGTGCGCTCGCGGCCCAGCAGCTCGATCGACTCGTACAGCGGCGGGGAGACCGTTCGGCCGCTGACGGCCACCCGCACCGGGCCGAACGCCTGGCGCGGCTTGCGGCCCAGCCCGTCGACGAGGGCCTCCTTCAGCGCCGCCTCGATCGCCGGGGTGCTCCAGTCGGCGAGATCGCGCAGCGCGGCGGTGGCGGCGTCGAGCACCTCGCCCGCGCCGGCGCCCAGCTGCTTGTCGGCGGCGGCCTGGTCGATCTCGACGTCGTCGGTGAAGAGGAAACCCAGCAGCCCCACGGCGTCGGAGAGCACGATCATGCGCTCCTGGGCCAGCGGCGCGATCGCCGTCAGCACGCGCTGCTGCTCGGCGGTGGGCGGGTCGGCGACGAGCCCGGCCGCGGCCAGGAAGGGCGTGAC
Source organism: Modestobacter sp. SYSU DS0904 (assembly GCF_054051115.1). Lineage (NCBI taxonomy): Bacteria > Bacillati > Actinomycetota > Actinomycetes > Geodermatophilales > Geodermatophilaceae > Modestobacter > Modestobacter sp. SYSU DS0904. Next base: position 142,230 of record NZ_JBJHAQ010000008.1, read on the forward strand.
CCGGGTCAGGAACTCCCCGGCCGGCAGCGCCCGCAGGTGGGCGGCGTTGATCGCCTCGGCCTTCTTCAGGTCGAAGCGCGCGGGGTTGGCGCTGACCCGGGTGACGTCGAAGGCCTCGACCATCTCCTGCACGGAGAAGACGTCGCGGTCCTCGGCGATCGACCAGCCCAGCAGCGCCAGGTAGTTGAACAACCCCTCGGGCAGGAAGCCGCGCTCCCGGTAGACGTCGAAGTTCGACTGCGGGTCGCGCTTGGAGAGCTTCTTGTTGCCCTCGCCGTTGACCAGCGGCAGGTGCCCGAAGCGGGGGGTGCCGGCGGCGACGCCGATGTCGGTGAGCGCCCGGTAGAGCGCGAGCTGCCGCGGGGTGGAGGGCAGCAGGTCCTCGCCGCGGAGCACGTCGGTGACGCCCATCAGGGCGTCGTCCACGGGGTTGACGAAGGGGTAGAGCGGGGCGCCGTTGCCGCGGACCAGCACGAAGTCCGGCACCGAGCCGGCGGCGAAGCGCACCTCGCCGCGCACCAGGTCGGTCCAGCTGATGTCCTCGTCGGGCATCCGCAGCCGCAGCACCGGCTGACGACCCTCGGCGCGGAAGGCCGCCTTCTGCTCCTCGGTGAGGTGGCGGTCGGCGTTGTCGTAGCCGAGCTTGGGGTCCTGCCCGGCGGCCCGCCGGCGGGCGTCGACCTCCTCGTTGGTGGAGAACGACTCGTAGGCGTGCCCGGCGGCCAGCAGCTTCGCCGCGACCTCCCGGTAGACCTCCGCGCGCTCCGACTGGCGGTACGGGCCGTTCGGGCCGCCGACCTCGGGGCCCTCGTCCCAGTCCAGACCGAGCCAGCGCAGGCAGTCCAGCAGGTGCCGGTAGGACTCCTCGGAGTCCCGGGCGGCGTCGGTGTCCTCGATCCGGAACAGGAAGCGGCCGCCGGTGTGCCGGGCGTGCGCCCAGTTGAACAGCGCCGCCCGCATCACCCCGACGTGCACCAGCCCGGTCGGGGACGGGCAGAACCGCGTCTTCACGCTCATCGGGCGCCCCCCGCGGTGGAGGTGGGGTCGGCGCCGGCGACGGTGTTGGTCAGCGCGCCCAGGCCCTCGATGGTGCACTCGACGCGCTGGCCGGGGGCGATCGGCCCGACGCCCGCGGGGGTGCCGGTCAGCACGACGTCGCCCGGCAGCAGCGTCATCACCTGGGAGATGTGCGAGATCAGCCGCGGGATGTCGAACAGCAGCTGGCTGGTGCGGCCGGACTGGCGGCGCTCGCCGTCGACGTCGCAGGTGAGCTCCAGGTCGGCCGGGTCCTTGCCCAGGCCGGCGAGGTCGGTCTCGATCCACGGGCCCAGCGGGCAGAAGGAGTCGAAGCCCTTGGCCCGGGTCCACTGCCCGTCGCCGCGCTGCATGTCCCGCTCGGTGACGTCGTTGCCGATCGTGTAGCCGAAGATGCTGGCCGGCGCCTGCTCCGGGGTCACCTGGCGGGCGCCGCGGGCGCCGATGACCACGGCGAGCTCGACCTCGTGGTGCACGTTGGTGCTGCCCGGCGGGATGCGGATCGCGTCGCCGGGGCCGATCACCGTGGTGGAGGGCTTGAGGAAGATCAGCGGCTCGGCCGGGGCGTCGCCGGTGTTCATCTCCTTGACGTGCTCGGCGTAGTTCTTGCCGACGCCGACCACCTTGCTGGGGAGGATCGGCGAGAGCAGCCGGACGTCGGCCGCGGCGAGGCGCTGACCGGTGAAGGAGATCTGGCCGAACGGGTGGCCCTCGATCTGGGCGACCTGGCCGTCCCCGTCGAGGACCCCGAAGGACATGCCGGCTGGGTGGGCGTAACGGACGATGCGCACGCCACGAGGCTAGCCGGGGTGGCGCACCGGCTCCCGGTCAGGCAGCTGCCCCGCCCGGCCACGACCAGCCGGTCGCCGCCGCGGCACCGGCCTTGACGGTGCGCCGCTGGGGTCGACAAGGTTGCAGAACGCATCACCGCATCGCTCGGCGTGCTGCGGGCGCGGTCGAGAGGGAGGGTGGCGTGGTGGACGGGACAGGTGTCGTGGCACCCGGACGGGTGGCCGTCGTGACCGGCGCGGCGAGCGGGATCGGGCTGGGGCTCAGCCGGCGCTTCGCCGCCGAGGGCATGCACGTGGTCATGGCCGACGTCGAGGAGCCGGCGCTGAACTCGGCCGCCGCCGAACTGGCGGGGTCCGGGGCCAGCGTGCTCCCCGTGGTCACCGACGTGGCCGACCTGTCCGCCGTGGAGGCCCTCCGCGACGCCGCGGTGGCCGCGTTCGGAGCGGTCCACCTGCTGTGCAACAACGCCGGCGTCGGTGGCTCGCAGGAGCCGCTGTGGGAGGTGCCGCAGGGCGATCTCGAGTGGGTGTTCGGCGTCAACCTCTGGGGCGTCGTCAACGGCATCCGGGCGTTCGTGCCGCTGCTCCAGCAGCAGGACGCCGCGCACATCGTCACCACCAGTTCGGTGTTCGGCCTGTTCGCCGGTTCCCTGGGGGCCTACGGCGCCTCCAAGCACGCCGCCGTCGCCCTCTCGGAGTCGCTGCACTTCCAGCTGCGGGAGGCCGGCTCGCACATCGGCGTGACCGTGCTCTGCCCGAGCGCGGTCCGCACCAACTTCGACACCTCGGCGCGCAACCGGCCGGGACCCGCGGGCCCGGTCACGGACGCCGGCGCTGCCACCCGGGCCGCCCGGGACGACCTGCACGCCAGGTCCGCGCCCCCGCGGGAGCCGGACGAGGTGGCCGAGCTGGTCGTGGAGGCGATCCGGACGTCCCGGTTCTACGTGCTCACCAACGCCGCCCGGGACACCGCGATCCGGATGCGCGCCGAGGAGGTCCTGTCCGGGACCCCGCCCACTCCCCCGCTGACCTGGTGACCCCGCCCGGCGGCCGGGATCGACGCACACGAACACACGAGGAGAGCGCATGACGCACGGCATCGGGCAGGAGCGGGCGACCGCGGCGGTGGTCGCGGCGCTGGCGCACGCGGAGGAGATCGGCGTGCAGGTGAGCGTCGCGCTCGTCGACGTCGCCGGTTTCGACCTCGTCGTCATCCGGGCGCCCGGTGCCCCCGGCTTCACCGCCGGCCTCGCCCGGCGCAAGGCGGCCACCGCCGCCGCGTTCCGCCGGCCCACCGCGGAGCTCCGCGAGATCCACGAGCGCCGCCCGGAGGTCATCGAGCTCGCGGGCGAGCAGCTGGGCTTCCGGCCGACCACGCTCGGCGGCGGCCTGCCCTGGCGGGTGGACGGCGAGGTGGTCGGCGGCATCGGGGTCAGCGGCGCCACCCCCGAGCAGGACACCGAGTGCGCCGCGGCGGCCCTGGCCGCACTCGGCGACGGCTGACCGGTCAGGCAGCCGGTCCGCCCGGCCGGGGCGGCTCCCAGCGCAGCACCGCGGTGCCGGCCGCCACGGCCGGCCCCGGGGGAACCGCCCGCAGCGCCGCGTTGCGCAGCGTCTGGGGCAGTCCGCCCGGCACGTGCGCACCGAACCGCGCGGTGTGCGCCGAGCGGCGGGCGATCTGCCGGCAGCGCGGCCGGCGGGCCCGGTCGAAGGCGGCCAGCGCCGGGCGCAGCGGGGTGCCGCCGGCCACCGGCTCGCCGATGAGCCGCCCCACGCAGACGCCGTCCTCCAGGGAGGTGTTCGCGCCCTGCCCCATGGTCGGCAGCATCGCGTGCGCAGCGTCGCCGATGAGGACCGTGCGTCCGCGCACGTAGGCCGGCAGTCCCCGCGGCAGGTGGTGCACGTCGTGCCGCAGCAGCTGTCCGGGGGTGGTGCGGCCGATGGTGGCCCGGACGTCGGCGGACCAGCCGGAGAACCGGTCGGCCGCCGCAGCCAGCTCGTCGGCGAACGGCGTCCGCTCGGGATGGCGCACGTAGCCGTACCAGTACAGCTGGGTCGGGCCGATCCGCACCACGCCGAACTCGGCGTCGGGGCCCCAGCGCGCGGTGAATCCGTCGTCCGGGGTGCTGTCGTCGTCCACCACCGCCCGCCAGCTGGTCCGACCGCTGTACCGCAGCGCCGCCCCGCGTCCCGGGAACAGCTGGCCGCGCACCACGCTGCGGATGCCGTCGGCCGCCACGACCAGGTCGGCGGCGGTGGTCTGCTCCCCCGCGCCGTCGCGCCAGGTGACGACCGCGGGCTCGCCGTCGGGGTCACCCGACTGCACACCGACGACGCGGGCGCCGGGGACGAGGTCGGCGGACGCCGCGGCGTCGAGCAGCGCCGCGTGCAGCCGCTGCCGGTGCACCCCCCAGGCGACGTTCGCGGCCCCGGGGTCGTCGGGCGCGGCCGGGACCCGCAGCAGCCACCGGCCGTGCTGGTCCCGGGTCCCGGCCGCCGCGGTCCGGTGCCCGGCAGCGCGGACCCGCCCGCCCACCCCGAGGGCGTCGAGCGCGGCCATCCCGTTCCGGGTGACCGCGAGACCGGCGCCGACCTCACCCACGGTGGTGGCGCGCTCCAGCACCCGTACCTGCCAGCCGGTCCGGAGCAGGGCGGCCGCCGCGGCCAGCCCCGCGACCCCGCCGCCGACCACGACCGCCGAGCCCGGTCCGGTCATCCGCGACCCGGCTCCGGGCGCACCGCCGCGGATGATCCCGGCCGGTGCCGCACGGCGTAGGTGAGGGCGTCGACCAGCGCGTGCCAGGAGGCCTCGACGATGTTGTCGTGCACGCCGACCGTGGTCCACTCGCCCGCGCCGTCGGTGCTGTCGATGAGCACCCGGGTGGTGGCGCTGGTGCCGCCGTTCCAGCCGAGGATGCGCACCTTGTAGTCGGCCAGCGACACCCCGGCGAGCGCCGGGAACCGGCCGACGAGGGCCTGGCGCAGCGCGTTGTCCAGGGCGTTGACCGGCCCGTTGCCCTCCGCGGTGCTGATGATCCGCTCCCGCTCCCCCTCGGCGGTGCGCACGTGCACCTTCACGGTGGCCTCGCTGACCACCACGCCGTTGCCCCAGTGCTCGACCGAGGTGCGGTAGCTCTCCAGCTCGAACAGCGGCTCGGGGGCGCCGGGCAGCTGGGCGCGCAGCAGCAGCTCGAAGGAGGCGTCGGCGGCCTCGAACGACCAGCCGTCGGCCTCGAGCACCTTCACCTGGTCCACGACCCGGCCGATGGCGTCGCCCTGGCCGGCGAGGTCCACGCCCAGCTCGCGGCCCTTGAGCTCCACCGACGCCCGCCCGGCCATCTCGGTGACCAGGATGCGCATGTCGTTGCCGACGACCGTGGGGTCGAGGTGGTTGTACAGCTGCGGGTCGACCTTGATCGCGCTGGCGTGCAGGCCCGCCTTGTGCGCGAACGCCGAGGCGCCGACGTAGGGCTGGTGGTCGTCGGGGGCGATGTTGGCCAGCTCGGCGATCGCGGCGCTGACCCGGGTGAGCTCGGGCAGGCACTCCGCGGGGACGACCGGCAGCCCCATCTTGGTGACCAGGTTGCCGATCAGCGCGAACGTGTCGGCGTTGCCCGCGCGCTCGCCGTAGCCGTTGGCGGTGCCCTGCACGTGCGTGACACCGGCCTCGACCGCGGCCAGCGAGTTGGCGACGGCGCAGCCGGTGTCGTCCTGGCAGTGGATGCCCAGTCGGCCGACCACCCGCGCGCGCACGTCGGCCACCACCCGGGCGACCCCCGTCGGCAGCATGCCGCCGTTGGTGTCGCACAGCACGCCGACCTCGGCGCCGGCGGCGAACGCGGCGGCCAGCACCCGCACGCCGTAGTCGGGGTCGACGGCGTACCCGTCGAAGAAGTGCTCGCAGTCGAGGAACACCCGCCGTCCGGCGGCGACCAGGTGGCTGACGGTGTCGGCCACCATCGCCAGGTTCTCCTCCAGCGTGGTGCGCAGCGCCTCGCGCACGTGCCGGACGTCGGACTTGGCCACCACGCAGACGACCGGCGCCCCGGAGTCCAGCAACGCCTGCACCTGCGGGTCGTCCTCGACCCGGACGCCGGCCTTGCGGGTGGCGCCGAACGCGACCAGCTGCGCGTGCCGCAGCTGTAGCTCGGTGCCCGCGCGGTCGAAGAACTCGGTGTCCTTTGGCAGCGCTCCCGGCCAGCCGCCCTCGATGAAGTCGACGCCGATCTCGTCCAGCAGCCGGGCCACCGCGAGCTTGTCGGCGACGGAGTAGCTGACGCCCTCCCGCTGGGCGCCGTCGCGCAGCGTGGTGTCGAAGACGTGGAAGTCGAGATCGGTCGGCACGAGGTCTCCCGGGTGAGGTGGGTCGTCCCCAGACATGAAAAAACCTCCCGGGGTACGGGAGGTTGCGCGCAGTCGGGGAGGTGACTGCGCGCTAGGCGATGATGATCGGGGTGCTGGCGTCCATCGGGTGGAGTCAAGCACGTCGGATCCCGGAGTGGAACGCCGCGTCCACTACCTGGGACGAAAAGGAGGTGCGTGCCGGGCTCCGCCGCGGCACCGTGCACGGCGACCGCGAGGAGGACGCCGTGACCACCTGGGAGCTCGTGCACCGCCCCACCGACGGCGAGGCCGTGGGCTGGCTCGAGCCGGGCCCGGACGGCACCGTCGTGCCGCGCACCCTCCCGGGCACCGTCGCCGGCCCGGCCCAGCCGCCCCCGGACGCGCGCGAGCTGCTGGCCGGCCGGGGGCTGGCGATGCTGTCGGGCCGCTGGTGGTGCCGGCTGCCCAGCCCCCTGCCCCGGGGCCGGCTGGACGCCGCCCGGCCCGAGCCGGACTGGACGTGGCAGCCGGTGGTGCTGGTCGAGGTCTCCCCCGCCGGCTGCCTGGTCGGCCTGGAGTGGCCGGCCCCCGGCGAGGCGGCCGCGCGGGCCCGGCTGCCGGTGCCGGTCGGCGACCTGCTCCTCCCCGAGCCACCGCCGTGACGCGCGTGAACGGCCCGTTCGCAGGCCCCCGCCGAGCGCAGCGAGGCGTGGGGGCGGACGGGCCGTTCCTCAGCCGCCGGCGAGCGCGGCCAGCCGGTCCCCGACCTCGGCGGTGCGGATCTGCGCCTTCGGGTCGCGGGTGGACAGGTCGAACGCGACCGCCGCGTTGATCTTCTTCGCCAGCTCCGGGCGGCCCAGGTGCTCCAGCATCAGGGCCACGGACAGCACGGTGGCGGTCGGGTCGGCGACGCCGGTGCCGGCGATGTCCGGCGCGGAGCCGTGCACCGGCTCGAACATGCTCGGGTTGGTGCCCGAGACGTCGAGGTTGCCGCTGGCGGCCAGCCCGATGCCGCCGGTGACCGCGGCCGCGACGTCGGTGACGATGTCGCCGAAGAGGTTGTCGGTGACGATCACGTCGTACCGGCCCGGGTCGGTGATGAAGAACATCGCCGCGGCGTCGACGTGCTGGTAGGCCACCGAGACCTCCGGGAACTCCGCGGCCACCTCCTCCACGGTGCGCGACCACAGCGACCCGGCGTGGGTGAGCACGTTGGTCTTGTGGATCAGCGTCAGGTGCTTGCGCGGGCGCGCGGTGGCCCGCTCGAAGGCATACCGGACCACCCGCTCGACGCCGAAGGCGGTGTTCAGGCTGACCTCGGTGGCCACTTCGTGCGGGGTGTCCCGGCGCAGCACGCCGCCGTTGCCCACGTAGGGGCCCTCGGTGCCCTCGCGGATGCAGAGCATGTCGATCTCGCCGGGCTCGGCCAGCGGGCTGGTCACGCCGTCGAAGAGCCGGGCGGGGCGCAGGTTCACGTGGTGGTCGAGTTCGAAGCGCAGCTTGAGCAGCAGGCCCCGCTCCAGGATGCCGGCCGGGACACTGGGGTCACCGACGGCACCGAGCAGGATCGCGTCGTGCTGGCGGAGCTCCTCGAGCACCGCGTCGGGCAGCAGCTCGCCGGTGCGCTGCCAGCGCGCCGCGCCCAGGTCGTACCGGGTCGTCTCGACGTCCGGCGCCACCGCGCCCAGGACCTTGAGGCCCTCCGCCACCACCTCGGTACCGATGCCGTCTCCAGGGACCACTGCCAGCCGCATGAGGCCAGAGGTTAGTGGTCGCGGTTTCCCCCACCACCACCCGCACACGCCGGACGCCCCCGGCGAGGGAGTTCCGCGCCGGGGGTGCCGGCCGTGGTGCGGTCGTCCGGGACCGGGGGGGGGGGGGGGGGGGGGGGGGGGGGGGGGGGGGGGGGGGGGGGGGGGGGGGGGGGGGGGGGGGGGGGGCGCCGGGGGCCCCCATGTGTGGGTCGGCGCCGCCGTGCGTCGGGTTTG
>NZ_JBJHAQ010000009.1:0-128481 GCF_054051115.1 Modestobacter sp. SYSU DS0904
CCCCCCCCCCCCCCCGCCCCCCCCCCCCCCGCCCCCCCCGCCCCCCCCCCCCCCCCCCCCGCCGCCCGGGGGGGGGGGGGGGGCGGCGCCCCCCCCCCCCCCGCGCCGGTGACACAGGAACGTGTGGCATGGTTCTGCCCGTCAGCTGGAGGGCTGAGCGTCGGCCGGATCACGCGGCCGGTCTGCCGGCCCCCGCGTCACCCCGCCCGGCGCAGCGCCGGAGCGGCGCGCCGAGCGAGGGAACCGCGTCCCCGTGCGGCGCGGACCCGAGACCCGACAGGACGAGGCACTCACCCATGAGCACCGACGGCACGATCACGCCCGAGAACACCCCGGGCCAGCCGGGGGCGACCGCCGCCGGCACCACGACGGCCCCCGCGGCCGACCCCGCCGACACCACGGGCGCTGCGGACCCGACCTCCGGTGAGGAGGGCGAGCCGAGCTGGGTCAGCCGGCACACCGGCACGCTGATCGCGCTGATGGTGGCGGTCATCGTCGTCGCGGTGGCGATCACCGGGCTGATCCTGTGGCGCGACCGGATCGCCGACCGCAACGCCGAGACCGAGGCGGCGTTCCGCGAGTCGGTGACGGCGCAGGGCGCCGAGGTGTCGACCGTGGAGTGCAACGGTGACATCTGCAGCGCGATCATCGGCGGCTCGGCCTACACCGTGCTCGTCCAGGAGGACGAGCAGGGCGTCAAGCAGTTCGGCGTCGCCGCCTTCACCGGTCGCTGACCCGCGCTCTCCAGCGCCCCGCCGTCCATCCGGGCGGCGGGGCGCTGTCGTTCGTCCGGTGCTCGGCTGGGGCGGTGCAGGCCAGTGGGTCGGGTGGGACGGCGGCGCGTGCAGCCTGACCGGTGGCGGCTGCCCACCCACCTAGCGTGGACGTCGATCCGCTGCGCCGCCGACCGAGAGCAGGCTCCTCCCGTGCACCACCCCGCCGTCCGGCGTCCCCGTCGCGTCCTCCGAGCCGCCCTGCTGATCGGCGCGGTGCTGGCCGGCGCGGTCGGCTGCGGTGGGGGAACCGCACCGGTGGCCGAGCCGGCGCCCACGACGTCCGCCCCGCCACCGCCGCCGCCACCTCCGGTGCTGTGGCCGCTGACCGGGGTGGAGAGCGGTGCGGTGCCGCCCCGCCCGGCGCTCGCGGTGAAGATCGAGAACTCCGTCTCCGCGCGGCCGCAGACCGGGCTCAACGCCGCCGACATGGTCTGGGAAGAGGTCGTCGAGGGCGGCATCACCCGCTACGTCGCCGTCTACCACTCCACGTTGCCGCCGCAGATCGGGCCGGTGCGCTCGGTGCGGCCGATGGATGCCGCGATCGCCGGCCCGTTGCACGGCCTGTTCGCGTTCTCCGGCGGGCAGCGGCCGTTCATCGACGCCGTGGCCGCCGCTGGGCTTCAGGTGATCAGCCAGGACGCCGGGGCACCCGGGTTCATGCGGATCAGCACCCGTTCCGCGCCGCACAACGTCTACGCCGACCCGGCGGCGCTGGTCGGCCAGGCCGATGCCGGGCACCTCGCGCCGCCTCCGCCGGCGTTCGAGGTGGCCGGTGCGGGTGCCCAGCCCACCGCCGTCCTCGCTGGTGCCCCGGCGACGACGGTGCAGCTGAAGCTGACCGGGGTGAGCCGGCCCCAGTGGACCTGGAGCCCGCCGGACGGCCGGTGGGTCCGTGCCGAGGGCACCACGCCGGCGGTCGAGGCCGATGGGACGCCGCTGCGGGCGGTGAACGTCGTGGTGCTGCGGGTCGACGTGCAGAACACCAGCTACCTGGACCCGGCCGGCAACCCGGTGCCGGAGACGGTGCTGACCGGGACGGGTGCCGCGGTGGTGGCGACCGGTGGGCACACCCTGCAGGCGACCTGGACCAAGGCCGGCGTCGCCGACCGGGTGATCCTGATTGGGCCCGACGGCATGCCGGTGCAGCTGGGGGCGGGTAACACGTGGGTCGAGCTGGTGCCCAACGGCACCGGGGACGTCGTCGTCGGCTGAGAACCCACTTCGTGCGACGGCGACCCGAGGAGCACGTCCAGCGATCTAGTGCTCTGCTCACCCCGGGTGAGCAGAGCACTAGATCGCCAGCAGCCTTCCCCGGTGATCAGTCGTAGGGGTTGGTGAGCACCGGGCGGGCCTGCAGGACGGTGAAGCTGACCGGTGGGCCGTCGGTCGTGGTGGTGCCGGGGACGTCGGCCTGGACGCCGCCGTCGACGGAGAAGGTCGCGCCCCACGTGGTGGTGAGGTTCGCGGTGTAGGTGCCCGAGTCGTACTCGTGGGTGATCGAGTGGTCCGGGTACGGGGCGCCGGGGTGGTCGGTGGTGAGAGTGGCGCCGTCGCCGGTGTGCCAGGTGTAGCCGGTGGCGGTGGCGACGATGACCACGCTGAAGCCCCGGATGTCGACGGTGAAGGTCTGGATCGCCGGGCTGTCGGTGTAGAAGATGACCGGCAGGTTGGTGAGGGCGTTGCCCGGTGGCTGCTGGCGGGTCGCGAGCTCCGGCAGCGGCAGGGTCTGGAAGTAGCGGAACACCTCATCCGGCGACGGCGGCGGGTTCAGGTCCGTCACGTCCACACACGAGAAGCCCTCGTTGACGGTGGGGCCGTAGGGCTCTCCAGCGTCCGTTCCGTTGGTCGGCTCGATTCCATCGATCTCGCGGCCGTCAGCCTGAGCCACTCGCTGGCGGAGGACGATGACCCCGATGATCAGCCGGCCGTCCACCGGTTCGCACGCAGCCGCACCTCGTTCACAGCCACCGAGTGGCCCGTCCGTGAGATCACAGGGCCGCGCGAGGTAGTACGTCCACTCAGCAGGGACTCCATTGCTTGCATTGCGCAGCGCGGATCCGGGCGCGCCAGAGACGACGCTGGCGGTGATCGTTCCCCTGCCGAAGCTGGCTGTAGGACTTTCTGGGCAGTCCCATACGCCGCATGCCTTTGCTGGCCAGGCTGGCGCGAGGCTCGCCAAGATGATGGTCCCTATCAGGGCGATGCTCCACGGGCCCCTCACTAGTTCACCAGGAGCTGATTCACGACCCAGTACTGCTGACTGGAGCTCCAAGTCATGCTTGCGCCAACGCTCACGCCCGTGACGAGACCAGAGCCGCGATCAGGAACAGGCTGTCCGCTCCTATCGACGACGGTGATCGGGGCCTGCTCTAAGGAAAAGGCGGCTTCGGCGATGTTTCCACGAATTGCAGGGGGGCCTGACAGATCGATAGTCACCTCTCCGCCCGCAGAGTGGAATCCTGTCGCAGCATCCTCGTCGGCTCGCTGGGCGAGGAAGTTGCAAAAGTCGCAGTCGCGACTCAGGTCTCTCAAAGCCTCCCCGCCTACGTTCGCCTGGTGGGTGATCAGGTCGAGGTAGTAGCGGAGGCCGGCTTCGGCGCCCTCGGGGGTCATCTCCCGCGCCTCATCCGGCATCGGGAAGTCCGGTGGGCCCAGTGGCGGCAGCGCGTCAGCCGAAGCCGTCGTGCTGCTCATCGACGGCAGTGTCTGGTTGGCCTGCTGCTCGCTCGAGCAGCCCGTCAGCACCGCCGCACCGATGGTCAGCGCCGCCGCCAGTCGAACCCGCCGCATCCGTCGTCCTCCCGAGTGCCTGCGCACAGTTGCCGGGAGACTACGCAGCTACGCCGCCCGGCCGCCGCCGTCGTCACCCGATCTGTGGACAGGCATGCGAACGCCCCGCTCCGGGAGGCAGGGGAACGGGGCGTCCCACCGACTTCGGCCCGAACGCACGCATCGGTTCAGTCACGTAGCGGCGTGATCGCGGCGGATCGTCGTCCCACCACGGACAATGGCCCGGATGTCTCGACAGGCCGACCCCGGCGACCAGCTTCCGCTGCCCTTCCCGCCGACGAGGGGGGAGAGGGGCCGGCAGGTGGTCCGCAGGGCCGGGCACGTCTCTGCCCGCGTGCTCAGTGTCGTCATGCGCTGGGCACTCCGGATCGCGCTCCCGCTCCTCGGGGCAGCCGCCGCGCTGCAGGCCTTCCCCTACCACGCCACGGTCCAGGGCATCCCGTTCGAGGTGCAGGGAAGCCTCTTCAACCGCCCGGTCCTGTCGGCCGACACCACCCTGGGCAACTGGGAGTTCCCCGACTTCGTCGACCTCCCCATCGGCGTGCACATCTCGCCGGAGGACGTCGACATCCTGCAGATCACCCGCGCCGCCGCCGGTGATCTACCCGCCTTCGTCGAACGGCTGCAGGCCGACTTCGCCGCCCAGGTGCCACGGATCGCCACCTGGCTGCTCGCCGAGGCCCTCATCGGTATCGCCTTCGGTCTGGCCGCCGCCGCGGCCGTCAACATGTCCGTCCGGTACCTGCGCGGCCGGCCCCGCCGACCGTCCGAACTGCGGCACCGGGCCAAGCAACTGGGCGCCGCGGGGCTGGCCCTGGCCGCCGTCTCCGTCTACGGCATCGTCAGCTACAACCCCGACTGGGTGCGTGAGTCACGGCTCACCGGCTCACTGGCCGCCGCTCAGCTGTTCCCCGAGCAGCTGAGCCAGTACTACTCGCAGCGGTCCAAGGCCCTCGACGTGCTCGGTTCGGTGGTCGGTATCCAGGCCGAGCTGCAGTCCCAGGTCGAGGACAGCCAGACCCCGCAGCCGGCGCTGCAGATCATGTACATCTCCGACATGCACCTGGCGGCCAACTACCCGCTGGTTGCCCAGTACGCCGCCACCTACGACGTCGACCTGATCATCAACACCGGGGACGAGGGCGCCTTCGGCCCCGCCTTCGAGCTGACCCCCGGCTACCTGGACGCGCTACGGGCGGTCACCGCGGAGACCCCGATGCTCTGGATCGCCGGCAACCACGACTCGCCGGACACCGAGCGCGTCATGCGCACGATCCCCGGGGTCACCGTGCTCGGCAGCAAGACCACCACCGCCGACGGGTTCGACGTCACCGCCGGCCTCGTCGACGCCTTCGGCCTCACCGTCGCCGGCCTCCCCGACCCCCGGGTCTACGGAGGCCCCGGCGAGTACGGCGCCGACGCGGCGTCGGTCGTCGAACCGCTGCAGCGGCGCGCCGTCCAGGAAGCCCTCGAGGTGGACGCCCCCACGGCGGTGGCCGCTCCCACGACCGCGGGCCCGGCGGCGAACGGTGGCCCGCCCGCGGACGGCAGCCCGCCCGTCGACGGAGCCGTCGCGGGCGGCGACGGCGACGGCGAGGCCATCGACACCACCCCGATCGACGTCTTCGCCGTCCACGAGCCGGTCGCCGCCGAGGAGGTGCGGGAGGTGCTGGAGAACGACGTGCGGCTGACCGTCTCCGGCCACGTGCACCGGCAGAACGCCAGCGACGAGCTGCAGGGCGACGACGGGACGATCAACCTGATCGAGGGCTCCACCGGCGCGGGCGGCCTGGACAACATCGTCCGCGGCGAGGACCGGCCGCCGATCAGCTTCTCCATCGGCTTCGTCTCCGAGGCCTGTCAGTTCACCCGGATCATGCGGTTCCAGGTGACCCCGGAGGACACCGCCGTCCTCACCGACCCGGCCACGGCGGCCGAGGTGCCGCGGGCTCCGGAGGCGTTCGGCGACGACGTCACCGCCTCCACCGTCTTCTTCCGCCCGCAGGACATCGACCCCGACCGCACCTGCGCCGTCGACCTGGGCATCAGCGACGAGCGCCCCTGGCCGACCGCCGACTGACACCGCGCCGACTGACACCGCGCCGACTGACACCACGCAGACTGGGCCGGTGCCAGCCAGACGCAGCGCCGGGATCCTGCTCCACCGATCCGGAGCGGCCGGCCCCGAGGTGCTGATCGGGCACATGGGCGGGCCGTTCTGGGCGCGCCGGGACGACGGCGGCTGGTCGATCCCGAAGGGCGAGCTCGCACCCGGGGAGGACCCGTTCGCCGTCGCGCTGCGGGAGTTCGCCGAGGAACTCGGGTCGCCGGTGCCGGCGGAGGAGTTCGCGCCGCTGGGCGAGGCCCGGGTGACCAGCAGCAAGGTGCTCGCCGTCTGGGCCGCCGAGGGCGACCTGGACGCCGACGCCGCGGTGAGCAACACCTTCTCCCTCGAGTGGCCACCGCGCTCCGGGCGGATGCAGGAGTTCCCCGAGATCGACCGCGCCGCCTGGTTCGACCTGGACACCGCCCGGGGCAAGCTGGTGAAGGGGCAGGTCGTCTTCCTCGACCGCCTGGCCGCCCACCTCGCCCAGCCCTGAGCGCCGCCTCCCGCGCCGAAGTGGCCACTTCGGCGCCCGAGCGGGACGCCGAAGTGGCCACTTTGGCGAAAAGGAAGGCGCGCCAAAGTGGCCACTTTGGTGAAACGGTCGGGGCTAGTCGCCCTTGACGTTCACCACCTGGCGCAGCGTGTGCCGAATGTCCACCAGGTCGGCGGCGTCGCGCATGACGACGTCGATGTCCTTGTAGGCGTTCGGGTGCTCGTCGAGGAAGGCGTCCGAGTGCCCCCAGGCGATGCCGGCCATCCGCGCGTCCAGGTCCGACCGGCTGAACAGCCGCCGTGCCGCGTTGCGCGAGTGGTTGCGGCCCGCGCCGTGCGGTGAGGACATCAGCGCCGCCTCGTTGCCCAGCCCCTCGACCACGTAGGACGCCGCGCCCATCGACCCCGGGATCAGCCCCGGCTGGCCCTTCCGCGCGGAGATGGCGCCCTTGCGGGACAGCCACACGTCACGTCCGGCGTGCCGCTCCCGCTCGGTGTAGTTGTGGTGGCACTGCACCGTCTCCAGCCGCTCGACGTCCTCCCGCAGGAACCGCCCCACCTGCTCGACGACGCGGTCCATCATCTCCTCGCGGTTCAGCCAGGCGAACCGCTGCGCCCAGCGCAGGGCCTCGATGTAGGCGTCGAACTCCGGCGTCCCCTCCACCAGGTAGGCGAGGTCCCGGTCGGGCAGCTCGATGCCCTGCGCCCGGCACCACTCCTGCGCCCGGCGGATGTGCACCGACGCCAGCTTGTTGCCCACGCCGCGCGAGCCGGAGTGCAGGAAGAGCCAGACCCGGTCCTGCTCGTCCAGCGACACCTCGATGAAGTGGTTGCCCGAACCGAGGGATCCCAGCTGCAGCGGCCAGTTGCCCGCTGCCCCGTTCGCCTGGTCGGCGCCGGGCAGCGCCCGCAGCTCCGCGACGCGCGGCTCGGCGGTCGACCGCACCTGCTTGTTGTAGCGCCCGGCCGACAGCGGGACCGACCGCGAGATCTGCCCGTGCAGCACGCTGAGGTCGCGGCCGGCGAGGTCGGCGGCGTCGAACTGGGTGCGCACGGCGCTCATCCCGCAGCCGATGTCGACCCCGACCGCGGCCGGGATGATCGCGCCCTCGGTCGGGATGACCGAGCCGACGGTCGCGCCCTTGCCGAGGTGGGCGTCGGGCATCAGCGCCAGGTAGGGCTGGATGAACGGCATCGTCGCGGTCCGCTCGGCCTGCTCGCGGGTGCTCGGCTCGAGGATGGACGCCCAGCTCAGCAGGCGTCCGTTGATCTGCTCCATGGTCCTTTCTCTTCTCCGTCGGGGGAGGGGTGGCGCTGCGCAGCCGGTGCAGTCAACGCGCTGACCGCGGGTCGTGCACGCCCTTTACCCGGCCTTGGACGCCGGACGCACGATCAGCCCGGGGGCGGACCCGCGGACGGCGCACAATCACCCGACGGGCGGACGCGCGGGGAGGGCTGGACGGGGTGGACTTGGGATCGTCCACCGCACCGACCGAGGAGAACTCCCGTGCTCGCACACCACCCGGCCGCCTCCCGCCCCCGGCAGGAGGACGACGGCGTGGTGTCCTCGGCGGACCAGCGCCCGGACGCCCGGCCCGCGCGCAGGCGCCCGTGGTGGGCCCGGCTGGTGCGCCGGCTGATCGCGGCCGCGCTGGTCCTGGCCGTCCTCGGTGTCGCGTTGCTCGGCGTGGCCTGGGTGGTGACCCCGGACGTCGGTGACGCGCGGGACCGGGTCACCGAGCGGCTGGCCGACGCCAGCGCCACCCCGCTGGCGGGCGAGCTGCCTGAGCGGGTGGTGGCCGCCGTGCTGGCCACCGAGGACAGCCGGTTCGCCGACCACGTCGGGATCGACTGGCGGGGTGCGCTGCGGGCGCCGATCGGTGCGGTGACCGGGGAGGACCTCGGCGGGTCGACGCTGAACCAGCAGCTGGCCAAGAACGTCTACGAGAACGGTGAGGCCGGGGTGCTCGACCGGGTGTCGGCGGTGGTGCTCGCGCTGAAGCTGGACGCCGAGTGGTCCAAGGAGGACCTGCTGCGGATGTACCTCGACGACGCCTACTTCGGCCACGGTTTCACCGGGGTGGTCGACGCCGCCCAGGGCTACTTCGGCCGGGCGCCGGACGAGCTGAGCTGGGCGCAGGCCAGCCTGCTCGCCGGGCTGCTGCAGGCGCCCAGCGCCTACGACCCGCTGGAGTACCCGGAGCGGGCGGCCGCCCGGCAGGCGCACGTGCTCGACCGGCTGGTGGACGTCGGGGAGCTGACCCGGGCCGAGGCCGACGACGTCGCCGCCGACGACTGGGCGCTGACCGGCGGCTGACCCGGCGCCCCGCCGTTTCTGCCGCGCGCCGCCCGGGCACCGGGCAGGCGACAGCGGAGATGACGGAGGGAACCCCATGCAGGTCGGCTACAAGCTCGCCACCGAGGCGTTCGGCCCACAGCAGATCATCGAGCACACGGTGGCGGCCGAGGAGGCCGGCTTCGACTTCGTCGAGCTGAGCGACCACTACCACCCGTGGCTGGAGGAGCAGGGCCACAGCGGGTTCACCTGGTCGATGCTGGGCGCCATGGCCGCGCGCACCTCGCGGATCCAGCTCGCCACCGGCGTCACCTGCCCGATGATCCGGTACCACCCCGCGGTGATCGCCCAGGCCGCGGCGACCGTGCAGATCATCTCCGGCAACCGGTTCACCCTGGGCATCGGCTCCGGTGAGCGGCTCAACGAGCACGTCGTCGGCGGCGGCTGGCCGGCCGTGCGGATCCGGCACCACATGCTCCGCGAGGCGCTGGAGATCATCAACCTGCTGTGGCAGGGCGGCTACCAGTCCTACGAGGGGAAGTACCTCACCCTGGAGGACGCCCGGGTGTTCGACCTGCCCGAGCAGCTGCCGGTGATCGCCGTCGCCGCCGGTGGGCCGGGCGCGGCGAAGCTGGCCGCCGAGCACGGCAGCGGCCTGTTCGCCACCGACGCCGACCCGTCGCTGGTGACGGCCTACACCGAGCACGGTGGGAGCGGGCCCCGGTACGCGGAGGTGCCGATGTCGTGGGCGCAGAGCGAGGACGCCGCCGTGCAGGAGGCCCTGGAGAAGAGCCGCTGGGCGCTGAGCGGCTGGCCGGTGATGAGCGAGCTGCCCAACCCGGTGAACTTCGACGCCGCGAGCAGCACGGTCACCGCCGAGGACATCAAGGGCCAGTTCTCCTGCGGCCCCGACCTCGATGCGCACGTGCAGCAGGCCCAGCCCTACGTCGACGCCGGCTTCGACCACCTCGTCCTGCAGAACACCGGCCCGGACCCCGAGGGGTTCATGCAGGTCTGCAAGGACGAGCTGATCGAGCGGGTCCGGTCCCTCACCCCGTCGTCCTGATGCCGGTGGTGCCCCCGCCGGCCGGCGCGGGCACCACCCCCGGACGCCGCGACGGTCACCGATGAGCCGCGAGGAACGCTGGGAACGGCGGCTGGCGCTGCCGGTGCTGATCGCTGCCCTGGCCTCGATCCCGGCGATGTTCCTGACCTTCGCCGGGGGCACGCTGGGCACCGCCGGCCGGACCATCGACGCCATCAGCGGCCTGGTGCTGGTGGCCGAGTCGGTCGTGCTGCTGTCGGTGGCCGAGGACAAGCGTGCCTGGATCCGGGCCCACCGCGGGATGCTGCTGCTCACCCTCGGGGTGGTGGTCGCGATCGTGCTCGCCGTCGGGCCGGTGCAGGTGCTGCGGCTGATCCGCACGGTCGGTGCGCTGCGGGTGCTGCGCGCCGGCCGGATCGTGCGGGCCGCGCGGGTGCTGGCCGCACGGATGGGGCTGGCCGGCCGGGGCGCGCACCTGTTCGCCGGGATCGCCGGGACGCTGGTCGCCGTCTTCGTCGGGGTGGTGCTGGCCGACCCGACGTCGCGGTCCCGGTCGCTGCTGACCGCGGTGGTCGGTCCGATCGACACCCCGGTGGTCGTGGTGCTGTCGGTGCTGGCCGGGGCGTTGCTCGGCGGCGCGACCTACCTGCTCGCCCGGGACAGCGAGGAGGACGACGAGGACGAGGACGACGACGGGGCCGGGGACGACGACGGGGACGACGAGGCCGGGACCGGAGAGGACGCCCGGCCCGCCGCCACCGGCTAGGTGTACTGACCGGAGACGTTGGTCGAGCACGTGTGACCACAGGACCTGATCCACGGGTCTTGCGGAGGTCCTCATGTCCCACGCTGATGCCGCGCTGACCCCACGCCACCGCCTTCACCGGCGACGTGGCCGGCACCCGCGCGCTCGCCCCGGGGCTCCGCGACTCCCGGAGCCACCTGGAGGCGGTGGACCGGAAGTCGTGACCGGCGGTGGTTGGGGCAGCGCCCCCCGGGGCACCCACCAGTTTCAACCGCAGCGAGACGTGAGGAGGCAGTCATGGGGCTGTTCGGCAAGATGGCCAAGGCCGGCGTGGCGAAGAAGGCGATGAACGAGGCGCGCAAGCCGCAGAACCAGCAGAAGCTCAAGAGCGCGTTCTCGTCGTTGACCAACCGCGGCAAGAGCGGTGGCAAGTCGAGCGGCACGCGCCGCGGCTGACCCCGTGAGCGGGGGGACGGCGGGTCATCCTGCCGACCTCCGC
The DNA here is from genome assembly GCF_054051115.1 of Modestobacter sp. SYSU DS0904. Classification (NCBI taxonomy): domain Bacteria; kingdom Bacillati; phylum Actinomycetota; class Actinomycetes; order Geodermatophilales; family Geodermatophilaceae; genus Modestobacter; species Modestobacter sp. SYSU DS0904. The sequence continues at coordinate 10,751 of NZ_JBJHAQ010000009.1, forward strand.
AGCGTTCCTGCCACGGGGCGGGGAACCGCGAGCTGAGGGCACGGACGGCGGCGAGACTGCCGTCCGTGCCCCTCGACGTCCCGCTGCCCAGCTCCGCCGCCGCCCGCGCTGCCCGCGAGGTGCCCGCGGCCTTCTCCTCGCCCGCGTTGCTGGCCCACTGCGACCGCTCGTACCTCTGGGCCGCGGCGTACGGCCAGGCGCACGGCATCGACTTCGACGCCGAACTGCTCTACGTCGCCGCGATGCTGCACGACCTCGGTCTGGTGCCGGTGTTCGACAGCGCCACCGAGCCGTTCGAGGAGGCCGGGGGCGCGATCGCCTGGGTCTTCGCCGCCGGCGCGGGCTGGAGCGCCGACCGGCGGCGCCGGGTCTCCGACGTGATCGTCGCGCACATGGCGGCCGAGGTCGACGTCGAGGCCGACCCGGAGGGACACCTGCTCGAACTGGCGACCGGCCTGGACGTCTCCGGCCGGCGGCCCGAGGACTGGCCGGCCGCCATCCGCACGGAGGTGCTGGCCCGCCACCCGCGGATCGGGTTGGCCGAGGAGTTCCTCGGCTGCTTCACCGCGCAGGCCCGGCGCAAGCCCGCCTCGCTCGCCGGGCAGTTCGTCGCGGGCGGGTTCGCCCAGCGGGTCCGGGCCAATCCGCTGGACCGCTGACCGCACCGTCCTGGGACGAGCGAACGGGTCAGCCGGTGACGGTCCCGTCGGTGGCGACCGTCAGCCGGCCGGCCTCGACGGCCGCCTGCAGCGCGGCCTCGAGCACCGACTCGATCGCCGGGGTGCGACGGCGGTGCCCGAAGACCTCCGCGGTGCGCGCCCGCAGCTCGTCACCGGCGAGGCTCCCGGCCGCCCGGGTGAGGGCGACCATCGCGTTGCCGATCTCGCGCGGGGCCACGTGCTCGAGCGGCCGCTCGGTGGCGGTGGCCTGCCGGCGGAACCAGGTCCACTCGGCCGGGTCGGTGCCCTTGGGCCACAGGTGCTCGCCCTGCAGTGCGCTGGGCGGCAGCAGGTCCATCAGCGCGTCCCGCCGGGCCTTGCCGACCCGGGTGAGGCCGAACGCGCCACCGGTCAGCCGGGCGAGCCGGTCGCGGTGCACCGGACCCTCGGCCCGGATGCCGGCGTTCAGCACCCGCCGGACCAGCCGGGCGACCGCCGGGTCGGACAGCTGGTCGAGCAGCGCCTTCTCCCCGGCCGTCCTGGGCGACCAGGCGATGAACGGCAGCTCCTCGTCCAGCGGCGCGGCGGCCGGCGTCGCCGACCGGCTGCGCGGCCTCCCGACCGCAACCGCGGCCGGCGTCGCCACGGCGTCCTCGACGGGGGCCGGCTCCTCGGCGACGGGTTCCTCGACGACGGGTTCCTTGACCTCGATCTCGACCGCGGCCTCGACGGCCGGCTCCGCCGCCCGCGCCACCGGACGGATCGGGATGACGTCGGCCAGCGGGCCCTCGTCCGCGGCGTCCTCGGCCGGCCCGGCCGCAGTCGCCGGAGCCGCCGGGGCAGCCACCACCGGAGCCGCCACCGGCTCCACGGCCACCGGCTCCGCGACGACGACGGGGCGGGGCAGCGGAGTGGCGTCGACCGCGGCGACCAGCCGGTCGACCACGGCGTCGGCGTCGGCCAGCCAGGTCGGCAGCCAGACCCGCTCCACCGCGGGCCAGCCCAGCAGCCCGGAGAGGACCTCCACCGGCAGGCCGTCCCGGTCACCGACCGTCTTCCGCCGGGCCCAGGCGGGCCCGTCCAGCAGCACCGCGAGCACCGGCGCGTCCGGGGCGACCGACCGGGCGACGGTCAGGTCGACCCGGAAGTCCGACAGCCCGACGTCGGTGCGGACCACCAGTCTGTGCTCCCGCAGCGCGGTGGCGATCTCGTCCCGGTGCCGGTCCGGCGCCCCGGCCGGGCGGGCCCCGCGCGGGAGCGCGTCGGTGCCCAGCGCCGCCAGGTCCAGGTAGGCGCGCAGGTGCTGCACGCCCAGCGAGGCGGTCTGCTCCGCGCGCAGCTGCTCCGGGGCGAACGAGGTGAAGACGACCACCTGGCGGCGGGCGCGGGTGACCGCCACGTTGAGCCGCCGCTCGCCCCCGGCCCGGTTGAGCGGGCCGAAGTTCAGCGGCAGGTTCCCGCGCTCGTCGGGGCTGAAGCCGGTGGAGAAGAGCACGACGTCCCGCTCGTCGCCCTGCACGTTCTCCAGGTTCTTCACGAACACGCCCTCGCCGTCGGTGCGGTCGAGCGCGTCGACCACCCGCTGGTCGCCGCTGTCGCGCAGCTGGGCCTCGATCAACGACCGTTGCGGCGCGTTGAAGGTGACCACCCCGATCGAGGGGACCGCGGGCGCGGCCACCTCGAACCGGCGCAGCACCTCCGCGACCACGGCCGTTGCCTCCACCGGGTTGGTCCGCAGCAGCCGGCCGCCCCCGGTGCGGTGGAAGGTGCCGTCCACCTGCACCAGCGACACCCCGCGGCCCCCGGGCCCCGCGGACGCGCGGCCGTGCGCCGGCGCCGGGAAGGTGGCCAGCCGGTTGTCGTAGTACTGGGCGTTGCTGAAGGCGATCAGCGTCTCGTCCTGGCTGCGGTAGTGCCAGGACAGCCACTGCCGCGGCACCCGGGCCTGCACGCACTCCGACAGGATCGACTCCTCGTCGGCGACGGTGTCCTCGGCCGGTTCCTCGTCGGCCGCGGACGGGTCACCGAACGTCGTCGGCGGCAGCTGCTTGCTGTCACCGACGACGACCGCGGCGCGGGCCCGGCCCAGCGCGCCGATCGCGTCGGCGACGCGGATCTGCGAGGCCTCGTCGAAGACCACCAGGTCGAACAGGTCGGCGTCGGCCGGGAAGAAGCGGGCCACCGAGTCGGGGCTGACCAGCACGCAGGGCAGCACCGCGGTGACCAGCTCCCCGTACTCGGCGATCAACCCGCGCACGCCCAGCCCGCCGCGCTGCCGGTTCAGCTCACGCTGCAGCGCGCCCACCCGGCTGTCGCCGGTCGCCGGGTCGAACGGCCGGGCGGCCAGCACCCCGGCGGGCACGGCGCAGGTCAGGTGCGACCGGACCGCCCGCGACGCCGCGGCGAACCGGTCGATCGTCGCCTCGTGCCGGCCGGCGTCGAAGGCGCTCAGTCCGGTGGCGGCCCGGCGCTCGGCGAGCGACGCCTCGGCCAGGCCGCGGTCGAAGGCGCGCACCGCGTCCCCGGCGGGCAGCTCGCCGTGCACCAGCAACCGGCGGGCCTCGGCGAGCCCGGACAGCCGCAGCGGCTCCAGGGTGTCCAGCAGGCTCACCCAGCGTCGCAGCGACATCGGGTGCACGTACTCCACGCCCCGCTCGGGGCGGGTCATCGTCCAGTGCAGCACCAGCCCCTGCTCGCCGCTCCAGGCCGCGAGCTGCGCCGACGTGCTGGAGCACGCGGTCAGCAGCGCGGTGACCGCGTCGCGCAGCCGGAGCACCAGTTGCGCCGCGGCGGGGTCGGTGGCTGGCGTGGCGGCCAGGAACCGGCGCACCGCCCCGGCCAGCCCGGTCGTCCCGTCGGCGGTCGCCGCGGCCCGCCGCAGCCAGCGGGCCTCGGCCGCCAGCAGGGTGCGGCCGGCGTCGGTGAACGGGGTCCAGCCGGCCGGTACCTGCAGTCCGGGGACGGCGGTGGCGCGGGCGGCCAGGGCCTGCACGGCCGTCTGCGCGGCGCGCAGCGTCGCGGTCAGCTCGGGCACGTCCTTGGTGCGCAGCGTCGCGCCGTCGCGCAGCACCCCGGCGAACCGGCCGCGCACCTCGGCGAGCTTGCCGCGCCGGCCCAGGAGGGAGCCGGCGGCGGCCTCCTGCGCCTGCACGAACAGCTCGCCCAGCGGCAGGCCGAGCGCCTCGGGGGTGACGACGTCGAACGCGGGGGAACCGGCCGCGGCCAGCGCCTCGACGTCGGCGAGCAGGTCGTCGGTGGCGGCCGCCCAGCGGGGGCTGCGCACCTGGTCGAGCACGTCCAGGCCCAGCGGCGGCCCGGCCAGCAGGTGCGCCAGGTCCTCCAGGTCCTCCGGGGTGCGGACCGCCCGCAGCACCGCGGCCAGCGCGCCCTCGCCGGGCAGCTGCCGGATGGCGGTGTCGACGGCGACGGCGGCCCGCTGCACCACCTCGATGTCGATGTCCACCGTGTCCAGGAACGCCCACGCGTGGCCGGCCGAGGGGCGGGCCAGGTCGGCGATGTCCGGCAGCAGCGCCAGCGCGCGGCGCACCGCGGTGACCGTGTCGGCGTCGGCCTGGCCGGCGAAGACCGGTGGCACCGGCAGCGGCCGGACCGCGTCCCCGGCGGCCAGCACGGCGGTGCGCGCCGAGTAGTACGACAGCCCGGCCGGGTTGGGCGCGTGCAGCCGCTCGGCGTAGCGGTCCAGGCTCCGGCGGGCCGAGCGCAGGTCCTCCGCGTCGGCGGCCAGGCCCTGCTCGTCGACCTCCACCGCGTGGTCCAGCGCCGCCCGGATCTGCGCCCGGACGACGGCCGGCCGGCTGCCCTCGTCGTGCAGGTCCAGCGCGAACGGGCCCATGCCGACGGCGTCCAGCCGCCGGGCCACCACGTCCAGCGCGGCGCGCTTCTCGGCGACGAACAGCACCCGCTTGCCCTCGGCGACCGCCCGGGTGAGCAGGTTGGTGATGGTCTGCGACTTGCCGGTGCCGGGCGGGCCCTCCAGCACGAAGGTGCGCCCGGCGACCGCCTCGGCGACCGCGCGCAGCTGCGAGGCGTCGGCCGGCACCGGGCACCCGGCGGCCAGCTCGTCGAGGTCGACCGCCCCGGCGGTGTCCGGCGCCGGATCGGCGAAGGGGCCGTTCGGGTCGTGGACCAGGTGGGCGACCAGCGGGTTGCGGGCGAAGTCGGCCCAGTGGGCGTCGAGGTCCTGCCAGAGCCGGTGCTTGGCGAACTGCAGCACCGCCAGGTCGGCCGTCGGCTCCACCCGCCACGGCAGGTCGCGCGCGGCCAGCGCCTCGCGCACCGCCTGCAGGGCGGTGCCCAGCCGCACGCCGTCGGCGCCCTCGGCCAGGCCCGGCACGGTCAGCCCGTGCAGCCGGCGCAGCTTCTCCAGCAGGCACCAGTTCGGGGCGGCGACGCCGGCCTCGTCGACGGTCAGCCGGTAGGCGCCGGTGCGCGAGGCCGGGCTCAGCAGCACCGGCAGCAGCACCACGGGCGAGCGCAGCGGGCGGCCGTCGGCCTCCCAGACCAGGCTGCCCAGCGCCAGGTACAGGTTGTTCGCGCCGGTCTCCTCGACCACCGTGCGGGCCCGGTGCGCCAGGCCGCGCAGCCGGGGGAGGTACCCGCTCCCGGGGACGTCGGTGTGCACGCTGCGGCGCTCGGTCAGGATCTCGGTGAGCAGGTCGCCGGGCAGCTCGCGGGCCGCGCGCACGCCGCGCTCGCGCTGCACGCCGGAGAGCGCGTCGGCCGGCAGCAGGGTGAGCGTGCTGCCGCCGGTGAGCAGCTCCTCGAGCAGCGGCAGCGCGTCGTGCGGCACGGTCAGCGGGACGCCGGCGCGCTCCCCGTAGTTGATCAGCCGGTTGCGCAGGCCCAGGTCCAGCAGCGCGTTCTTCCACTGCTGGACGCGCGCGGGCGGCCCGGGCCGGCCCCCGGGTGCCGACGGCGCCGGCCCGTCCTCGGCGGTGGCCGCCGGGCCGGTGGCGGGCCGGGGCTCCGGCAGGAGCTCGCCGTCGGCGGTGCGCACCGGCAGGGCGCGGACACCCTCCCGGCGGGCGCGGGCGACGTCGGTGACGCCCAGCAGCCGGCCGAGGTCGCCGGAGAGCCAGGCGGCGTGGGCCGGGCGGTGCAGGTCGGCGACGTTGTTCCCGCCGGCGGCCAGCAGCGTCGTCTCCACCAGCCGGATGACCCCGAGGTCGACCAGGCCGACCAGGCCGGCGAGGTCGGTGGTGGCTGCGGTCTCGGCGCTGCGCTCCTCGCGCCAGTACCCGCAGAAGGCGTGGCCGTCGGCGACCCAGACCAGCGGCCGGACGCCGGCCCGCTCGCAGGCGGCGGCGAGGGTGAGCGTGGTGTCCAGGCTGGTGCCGACGCCGCCGGCGAGCACCTCGCCCGGGGTGCGCACGACCTGGCCGACGTCGGTCCAGCTCACCGGCGGCAGCGTGGGCCGCACGCTGCACCGGCGCATCGCCCAGACCAGCGCGTCGACCACCTCGTCGACCCGCTCGGGGCCCTCGTCGTAGCCGGAGAGCGCGCGGCTGCCGGTGCCCTCCTCCAGCAGGTCGCAGGCGTCGTCGAGCAGGCGGTCGATCGCCGGGTCGTGCGGCAGCACGTGCGCGGCCAGCAGCTCCAGCGCCAGCGGCAGGGGAGTGGCCAGCCACTGCCCCGGGGCGAGCACGTGCACCGGGATCCGCCGGGACGCCAGGGTGCGGCCCGCGGCGGTCAGCTCGACGCGGACCCAGCCGGACCGGCGGTCGGGCAGCTGCAGCAGGGCACCGGCGTCCAGGGCGAGCCCCACGTCCCCGACGACGGTGGTGTGCCCGGCCGCCAGGTCGACCAGCCGCTCGACCGGGGGACCGACCGGCCCGCCGTCGTCGGTCACCGACAGCCGCACGGTCGCGCCGCGGACGGTGGTGGCACTGTGCACCACCAGCCGGGAGACGACCGGCACCCCGTTGTGCGCCAGCGCGGAGCTGAGCACGGGGACGGCGGTGAGCTCCAGGGAGACCGGGTGCTCAGCGGGCGGGTGGAGGGGGTCCTCGGCGGGCGGCGGAACGGGCACATCGGCCTCGTGCTGCAGGTCGGCGACGTTCCCCATGGGCACTGTCTACCGGTTCGGACGGACCGGTCCGGCGCACCCGGCCGACACGTGGTGCCGGTGTGACGGCAGGTGTCTGGTGGGGGCCGATGGCACCGGTCTCAGAGCAGGGCGAGCTGACTGCAGGCGGGGCAGAGCGAGTCGCAGACCTCGGGCTGCGGGGGCCAGGGGACCTGCTCGTCGCGGGCGACGTACACGCCGCACAGCGCGGTGCGGCCGCGGGCGCCGCGGAGCCCCAGCGTGGCGTGCGCGGGGCCGATGAGCCGGGGCTGCTGACCGGCCGGGTCCGACACGGACCCGACCATCATCACGGCGCGCCCCGTGCGGTAGGTGAATCCCATGCCCGCCACCATGTGAGACGGCGGCGGCGTTCCGGCGATCAACACGCGGGTGACCCCGGGGCCGGTGCCCCAGCGTCCCCAGGCGCCCCACCGAACGGGCGCGGACGCGCCACCGCCGCCGGCCCGGTGCGGGCCGACGGCGGTGACGAGGTGCGCGGGGGGTGCCGGTCAGGCGTTGAAGCCCGCGCGGTCGACCTTGCGGTGGAAGCGGTCGCCGAGCTTGCCGCCGAGGATCGCGCCGATCAGCGTGACCACCAGGACGGCGACCAGGGCGATGATCCCGGCGGTGGTGGCGGTGCCCTCGTCGACCGGGATGCGCGGCAGGTTCAGCTGCGACAGCACGTTGTACTCCGCGCCGAGCACGGCGCCGAGGACGGCGAGCACGATCACCACGAGCAGCCCGACGACCCAGACGGCGATGCCCTGGCGGACGCCGTCGAAGCGGGCCATCCGGCCGGCGACGTACCCGCCGGCGAGGTAGGCCAGGAACAGCACCACCAGCAGCGCGATGCCGCCGCCGATGCCGACGGTGCCGGGCTGCTCGGTGACCTGGTCGGTGTCCAGGCCCTCGGTGAGGCCGATGGCGACGCCCGCGGCGGAGATCGCGGCGATCAGCAGCACGGCCAGGCCGTTGGCGGACAGCCAGCCGAAGAAGGCCGCGCCCCACTTGATCCCGCCGAAGCGGTCGTGCTGGGCGTCGACCGCGTCGCGGGCGGTGCCCCTGGTGGCGCGGGCACCGGCGGCGGAGTTGTTGCGGAACTCCGTGTCCCGGGCGTTGGTGGCGGCGCCGGCGGGATCGGGTGACGAGCTGGTGGCCATGGGTTTCTCCGAGGGGTGGGGCCGGGTGGGGTGGACCCCGGGCCGGCGGGTGCGGTCACCCGTCGGCCCGGGGGTGGGGTCAGCGGGTGGAGCGACCCTCGCTGCGGCCGTCGGTGTCGGCCTCGATCTGCTCCTTGCGCACCGAGTCGCTGACCGTCTCCTGGCCGGTGACCGTCTCGGTGTCCAGCCGGACGCGCTCGACCGGGACGGTCTCCTTGGCGACCACCGGGCGCTCGGCGTGCAGCGTCACCTCGTGCTCCTCCTCGGAGATCGCCGGGCCGTCGAGGGCGGCCTCGCGGTTGGCGTCGGTGATCGGCTCGCGCTCGAGCCGGACCTCCTCGTGGGAGACCGGGACGGTGGTGGTCACGTTCTCGGTGACGACGTACTTGCGCAGCCGGGCCTTGCCGGCCTCGACCTGCTGGGTGCCGACCCGGAGCTGCTCCTCCGAGCGGGTCATCGCCTCGTCGGTGGTGGGGCCGGAGGTGTCGTGCCCGGTGGTGCCGTGCCGGTTGGTGTCGGTGGTGCGGCCGGCGGTGGTGTCGTCGAAGCCGGCCGTGCCCTGGGTCCGGCCCGCGGTCCCGGTCTCGGTGCCCGTGCCCACGCCGTAGTAGCGGTAGAGCTCGGCCTCCTCGTCGGGGCTCAGGTGGCCGGAGTCGGCGTCCATCCGCGGCGCGTCCTTGACCTTGGCCTTCTGGTACGGCACGCGCAGGGCGCCGTCGGCGAACTGGGCGTCGGCCAGCGGGACGAACGTCTCCGACGTGCCGAACAGGCCGGTGCTCACGGTGGCCCACTCGGGGCGGCCGGTCGAGTCGTCCAGGTAGACCTGGCCGACCTTGCCGAGCTTGTCGCCGTCGGCGTCCACGGCGGTCGTGCCGATGACGGAGTGGATGTCCTGCTCGGTGATCACGGATGTCTCCTCAAGCGAAAGGGGGTGCGGATGCGGCCCGGGTGGCCTCGCGACGTGCGCGCCGGCTGCCCTGGCGGACCTCTGGTAGCCCGCTCGTTTACGCCGTAAACAACCCCGGGGTGTCCATCGCGGAAACGGTGTGGCGCGGTCACGCGCTGACGTCACCGGCCCGGCCCCGGACGCACAGCGGCGCCGCCCCGGGATGTCCGGGACGGCGCCGCTGTGCCCCTCCTGGCAGGGGGATCCGCACGGTCAGTGCGGGAGGGCCACCTCGCGCTGGGCGCGGCCGGCGTCGGCCTGGCCCGGACCGGCGTTGGTCGCCGACGCGGGCGGCTCGTCGTCCTCCGGGTCGAGCATCGTCGCCTCGTCGAACGGCCGACGGCCGCCGAGCACCGCGTCGAGCTGCGGGCGGTCCAGCTCCCGGGTCCAGGTGGCGATGAGCACGGTGGCCACCGCGTTGCCGGCGAAGTTGGTCAGCGCGCGGGCCTCGGACATGAACCGGTCGATGCCGACGATGAAGCCGACGCCGTCCAGCAGCTCCGGCTTGTGCGCGGCCAGCCCGCCGGCCAGCGTGGCCAGGCCGGCGCCGGTGACCCCGGCCGCGCCCTTGGAGGCGATGATCATGAAGACCAGCAGCCCGATCTGCTCGCCCACCGACAGCGGGTCGCCCAGCGCCGAGGCGATGAACAGCGAGGCCATGGTCAGGTAGATCGCGGTGCCGTCGAGGTTGAAGGAGTACCCGGTCGGCACCACGATCCCGGCGACCGGCTTGCTCACCCCGGCGTGCTCCATCTTCGCGATCAGCCGCGGCAGCGCCGTCTCCGAGGAGGAGGTGGAGACGATCAGCAGGAACTCCCGGCCCAGGTAGCGGAGCAGGGTGAACAGGTTCACCCCGGCGACCAGGCGCAGCAGCGTCCCGAGGACGACGACCACGAACAGCAGGCAGGTGGCGTAGAAGCCGAGCATGATCACCGCCAGGCTGGTCAGCGCGTCGACACCGGTCTCGCCGACCACCGCGGCGATCGCCCCGAAGGCGCCGATCGGCGCGACCCACATGATCATCGCGAGCACCCGGAAGACCAGCTTCTGGAAGTGCCCGATGCCGCGCAGCAGCGGTTCGCCGGAGCGCCCCATCGCCTGGATGGCGAACCCGACCAGCAGCGCGACCAGCAGCGCCTGCAGCACCGAGCCGTCGGTCAGCGCCGAGACCAGCGTCTCCGGGATGAGCCCGAGCAGGAAGTCGGTCGTGCCGCCGCTCTCCTCAGCCTGGGAGGCCAGCCGGGCGCCCTCACCGGCGAGCTCGTCGCTGAGCTGCAGGCCGTCGCCGGGGTGCAGCAGGTTGCCCACCAGCAGACCGATGGCCAGCGCCACGGTGGACATCAGCAGGAAGTAGCCCAGCGCCAGCCCGCCGACCCGGCCCACCTTGGCCGCCTGCCGGATCGACCCGATGCCGAGCACGATGGTGCAGAAGATGACCGGGGCGATCATCATCTTGATCAGCCCGACGAACGCCGTGCCGAGCCACTTGAGGTCCGTGGCGAACTCGGGGAGGACGAAGCCGACGGCGATGCCGAGGATGACCGCGGCGATCACCGCCAGGTAGAGCCAGTGGGTGCGGTCGCGCCGCTTCGCCGGTGGTGGGGGCTGGGTGTCGGTGCTCGAGGCCAAGACTGCTCCTGTGGAGTCGGCCGGGGGAGCGGGGAGCTCCGGGATGGTCTCCCGCACCCTGCGGCACGCCGTGACCCGGGTCACCCATTCGTTCATTTCGTTCACCGGCCGGTGCGGCACCCGGTCCGGTGGGGACACTGCACCGGTGCGCACCCGCGAGCCGAGCCGACGCCGGCGGGAGCCCGGCCTGGCCCGCCGGCTGCTGCTCCTGCAGGCGCTGGTCGTCGCCGTCGTCGTGCTGACGTCGGCGGTGGTCGCCTGGCTGGACGCGCGGGAGTCGGTGGTGGAGGCGGCGGAGGCCCGGACGACCGCGGTGGTGGAGAGCCTGAGCTCCTCCCCGCTGGTGCGCGACGCCGTCCGGGGCCCCGACCCGACCGCCCGGCTGCAGACCTACGTCGAGCAGGTGCGGACCGAGGCCGGCCTCGGGTTCATCACCGTGCTCGCGCCCGACCGGACCCGCTACACGCACCCCGACCAGGCCCAGATCGGCCGGCCCTTCCTGGGCACCATCGCGCCGGCGCTGGCCGGTGACACCTTCACCGAGACCTACACCGGCACGCTGGGGCCCTCGGTGCGCGCCACCGGCCCGGTGCGGGACGAGCGCGGCGAGGTCATCGCCCTGGTGTCGGCGGGGATCACGGTGGATCGGATCGGTGCGGACCTGACCGCGGCCCTGCCCGGCGTGGTCGGGACGGCGGTCGCGGCGCTCGCCGTCGGCGCGGCCGGCAGCTGGGCGCTGAGCCGGCGGCTGCGACGGCAGACCCACGACCTCTCCGCCCGGGAGATCGGCCGCGCGCTGGAATACCACGAGGCGGTGCTGCACGCGGTGCGCGAGGGGCTGCTGCTGGTGGGCGGGGACCGGCGCGTGCAGTTGGTCAACGACGAGGCCCGCCGTCTGCTCCAGCTCGACGGTGACCCCACCGGGCGGCGGATCGAGGAGCTCGCGCTGCCCGCGGAGCTCACCGAGCTGCTGGCCGGGCAACGGCCGGCGGTCGACGAGGTGCACGTGACGGGAAGCCGGGTGCTGGTGGTCAACCAGGCGGCGGCCCGTGCGCCCGGCCGGTCGGCCGGGGTGGTGGTGACCCTGCGCGACCACACCGAGCTGCAGACGCTGACCGGGGAGCTGGACAGCGTGCGGGCGTTCGCCGAGGCGCTGCGCGCCCAGGCCCACGAGGCCGCCAACCGGCTGCACACCACCGTCTCCCTGGTCGAGCTCGGCCGGACCGACGAGGCCGTGCGATTCGCCGTCGCCGAGCTGGCCACCGCCCAGGAGCTCACCGACCGGGTGGTCGCCGCCGTCGAGGAGCCGGTGCTCGCCGCCCTGCTGCTGGGCAAGGCCGCGGCTGCCCACGAGCGCGGGGTGCGGCTGGAGATCGACCCGGTCACCGCGGTGACCGCGACCGGGCTGCCCGCCGGTGACCTGGTCACGATCGTGGGCAACCTGGTCGACAACGGCGTCGAGGCCGCCCTGGCCGGCGACCCGCCGCGCGAGGTGCAGGTGGCGGTGTGGACCGAGGAGGAGCGGCTGGAGATCCGGGTCGAGGACACCGGTCCCGGCGTGCCCGCGGAGCACCTGGACGACGTCTTCCGGCGCGGGTGGACGACGAAGGGTGCCGACGGGGCGGGCGCCGGCCCGGGTCGGGGTCAGGGACAGGGACCGGGTCGGGGTCTGGGCCTGGCGCTGGTCGCCGCGGCGGTCCGCCGGCTCGGGGGCACGCTGGACTGCCGGCCGGGCCCCGGTGCCCGGTTCGAGGTGTCGCTGCCGGTGCGGGCCGGCGCCGAGGTGCGGCGGGAACCGGGTGCGGGCCTGAACGGGGTGCCGGCGTGAACGGGGGGCGGGCGTGATCGCGGTGCTCGTGGTCGAGGACGAGCCGGTGGCCGCCGAGGCGCACCGTGCCTACGTCGACCGCACGCCGGGCTTCGCCACCGCGGCGGTGGCCGGCACCGGCGCCGTCGCGCTGGACGCGCTGGCCCGGGTGCGGGTCGACCTGGTGCTGCTGGACATGAACCTGCCCGACACCACCGGCCTGGAGCTGTGCCGGCGGATCCGCGGTGCCGGCGCGGACGTCGACGTGCTGGCGGTGACCTCTGCCCGAGAGCTGGCCACGGTGCGGGCGGCGGCGGCCCAGGGCGTCGTCGGCTACCTGCTCAAACCGTTCACCTACCCGACGCTGCGCGACCGGCTGACCACGTACGCCGAGTACCGGGAGCGGCTGCGCAGCGGGGGAGAGGTGGCCGGCCAGGACGACGTCGACCGGGCCCTCGCCGCGGTGCGGGCACCGCTGCCCGCGGCGCTGCCGAAGGGGATGGGCCGGGAGACGCTGGACCGCGTGGTCGCGGCGCTGCGCGGCGGGGACGGGCTGTCGGCCACCGAGCTCGCCGCCCTCGTGGGCGTCTCGCGGATCACCGCGCGCCGGTACCTCGAGTACCTCGCCGAGAGCGGGGTGGCCGACCGGGTGCCCCGCTACGGCGGCGCCGGTCGGCCGGAGCACGAGTACCGCTGGCGGTGACCGGCGCCGGCCGGCTGCTCGGCGGTCCCGTCGGAGGCCCCCGCCAGAGGCCCTTGGCAGAGGTCCCCGTCAGAGGTCGAGGACCGAGCCGTCGTCGGAGTTCCTCGCCTCGTGCAGCACCCGCTCCAGCCGGTCGAGCAGGTTCTCCAGCGCCTCCTCGAACTCCGCGGCCGACTTGTCCTGGGACAGCAGCGGCTCGGTGCGCAGCAGGGCCGGGTAGTCGGTCAGGTCGGTGGCCCGCTGGGCCTCCGGATCGCCCTCCGGCTGGTCGAGCAGGCTCACCTGCGCGCCGATCTGGGTGACCTCCAGCAGCAGGTGTCCGAGCAGGAAGCTGGAGTAGGCCCGGTAGGCGGCGACGGCGGCCTGGTCGGAGAAGCCGCTGTCGCACAGCATGCGGAGGAACGCCTCGACCATCCGCAGGCTGCGCAGCGGCGGACGGACCCACGGCGCGGCCGGGGGCCGGCTGGCCACCAGCGGGAAGACCGCCGGGTGGGCCAGGGCGATCCGGCGCACCCCGTGGCCCAGCCGCATCAGGTAGTCCTGCCACCCGCTGGCGTGGTCCAGACGGAGGTCGTCGGGCTCGTCGTCGTCGTCGAACAGGCTCTCCACGACTCTGTCCACCACGCCGTCGAGCAGGTCCTCCCGGCCGGGCACGTACCGGTAGAGGGCCATCGCCTCCACGCCCAGCGCCGCACCCAGCCGGCGCATGGTCAGCGCGCTCAGGCCGTGCTCGTCGATGAAGCCGATCGCCGCCTGCAGGATCCGCTCGCGGTCCAGCCCCGCCGGACGGGTCAGCTCGCTGGCGGCATCGGTGCCCTCGGTCACCGCCACCAGGTCGGGGTCGCACTCGTCGTCGGTCGTCTTCTCCACCACTGCCCGTCTCCTCGACTTGCCCCCGCGGCCAGTGTCCCCCGTTGCTCGAGGTCACCGGTCACGTCCCTCGGCGACTACCCCACCCCGGGGACTCGATGCCCGCGCCGCTAGCACGGTGCTTGCAGTTGTTAGCGACGGGTGGGCGCGGGTACCGGTGCCACGTCAGGCCATCCGCCGACCCGGGAGTCCTCGTGACCGACCAGACCACGCTCATCACCCAGCTCCGCGCACTGCTCACCCTCACCCGGACCGAGGAGCAGATCGCCCGGATCCGGACCACCCAGGCGCGCACCGACGCGGTGCGCCGGGAACTGCAGCAGAACGCCGAGCACGCCGTCGAACGCGCCGCGGCCATCACCGAGCAGCTGCGCGCGCTCTCCGGCACCGGCGACGTCGTCGCGCCGGTCGTCGGCCGGCTGACCGCACTGGTCAAGGGCACCCTGGACCAGGCCGAGCCGATCGACGAGGCGCTGCTGGGCGACCTGCAGCTGGAGCACCAGCTGCTCGACCGCGCCACCTACCTGAAGGTGCTCGCCCAGACCGCCGAGCAGCCGGCCGTGGCCGAGCTCGCCGAGCGGCTGATCACGGCGCACTCCGCGACCGTCGAGTGGCTCACCGTGGTGCTGGCCGAGCAGGCGCTCGGCGGGCCGGCCGCGCTGCGGGCCACCCCGTTCCAGAAGGTGGCCGGTGGCGCGAGCAAGCTGGTCAACCTGCCGGTCCGGGTCGCGGCCGGCACGGTCAACCGCGCCGTCGGCAGCGCCCAGCACGCCGGCGACTCCGCCGGCGGCACGCTGACCAGCGTGGTGGACGACGTCCGCGGCCGGGCGACGGCGTTCACCGGCGCGGTGCGCGAGACGCTCACCGTGGGCCGGCTCGCCTCCTTGCGCCGCGCCGAGCGGATCGCCCAGCGCGAGGGCGACACCGAGGCCGCCGAGGCGGTCGCCGCGACCCGGCGGGAGCTCGGCGACGTCACCGCCGAGGAGCTGCCCATCCCCGGCTACGACTCGATGTCGACCGCGCAGATCGCCCGCGCGGTCCAGCAGCTCGACGACCCCGCCGACGTGAACACGGTCATCCGCTACGAGGAGACGCACAAGGCGCGCTCCGGCGTGGTCAGCGCGACCCAGACCCGGCTCGCGGCGCTGGCCAAGGACGCCGTCGGCGTGCCCGACTGACCCGGGTCCGCCCGGCCCGAGTCCGTCCGGGCGCGGGCCGGGCGTCCCCGGCCGCTCACCCACCGGCACGACCGCCCGTTGCGGGCAGGTGTCGTGTGCATCACGGTTATGCGAAGGCGCTGTCGGGAAACACAGTGCTTCATGACCACTCTGCCTGAGGTCGCCATCACCCCCGAGGTGCTGGAGAGCGAGTTCTCGCTCATGACCGCCGTGACCCGGCTGGACTTCCTGAGCCGCCGGGACAACGTCGCCATCGACACGCCGACCGACAACGCCGAGACCGACGACGACTGGCTGTCCTTCAAGGACGTGGGCACCTCGCTGGACGTCGAGGAGGCCCTCGAGCTGCTGGCCCTCGGCGAGGTGGTCGCCCGCAAGGCACACAGCAACCGCCACCTGGGCATCCGCGCCGCCCTGCGCGGCGGCGCCGGCTGGCAGCAGATCGCCGATGCGCTCGGCACCTCCCCGCACGCCGCCTGGGAGGACCACACCGCGTGGCTCGACGAGCAGGAGCAGGCCCGCGAGCGCGGTGACGCCGACGCACTGGACGCCGCGGCGGTCACCGCGGCGCGCGAGCGGGCCGGCGGCCGCCCCGCCTGAGCAGACCGCCACGACGGCGCCGCCCCACGCGGGGCGGCGCCGTCGTCGCGTGCGGGGCCCATCGACTCCTCGACTCCTCGACTCCTCGACTCCTCGACTCCTCGACAGCTCGACTCCTCGACATGTCGACCTGGGCACGAGTCGACCCGGGAGGGTCCGCCGGGCAGGATGCCGGGGCGGGCACCCGGTCACGGCTGACGGGCGGTCGCCACCGGGGCCCGCTCCCAGCGGCCACGGAACCGAGAGGAACCCGAGCACGCATGAGCGCCCCCGCAGACAGCACCCCCACCCGCCGGTCGGTCGTCGTCACCGGCGCCACCGGGGGCATCGGCGGGGACTTCGTCCGTGCCTTCGCCGCCCTCGGCGACGACGTGGTCGCGACCGACGTGCCCCGCGCCACCGAGGCCGGTGCGCGGCTCGCCGCCGAGGTCACCGCGACCGGGCCCGGCCGGGTCACCTTCGTGCCGGCGGACATCACCTCCGACGAGGACCTGGCCGCCCTGGTGGCCCGCGCCGTGGAGACCAGCGGCGGGGAGACCAGCGGCGGGGTCGACGTGCTGGTCAACAACGCCGGCATCTTCATGGACCTGGGCGGCAAGCGGCCGATGACCGAGGTCGACAACGACAGCTGGGACCTGGTCATGCGGGTCAACGCCCGCGGCACCTGGCAGGCGATCAAGGCCGTCGTCCCGGCGATGCGGCGGCGCGGTGGCGGCCGGATCGTCAACATCTCCTCCGGCACCGTGCACAACGGCACCGCCGGGTTCGTGCACTACGTGGCCAGCAAGGCCGCCGTCGAGGGGATCACCCGGGTCGCCGCGCGGGAGCTCGGCCCCGACGGCATCACCGTCAACGCCGTCGCGCCCGGGCTGGTCGAGACCGAGGCCGCGGTGCGGATGAACAGCGCCGAGTACCTGCAGCGGGCCGCCGAGTCCCGCTTCATCGTCCGGGGCATGAAGCCGCGCGACCTGGTCAGCGCCGTGCTGTGGCTCAGCGCGCCGGAGAGCGGGTTCGTCACCGGGCAGACCGTCGTCGTCGACGGCGGCCAGCTGCTGGCCTGAGGGCACCTGCCGGTCCGCGGCGATCGAGAGGGAGGAGGCCGGGTGGCCGAGGAGTTCGAGTACCTGTTCCGCGCACCGCGCAGCACCCCGGAGTCGCGGGGCGGCCGCCCGCCGCAGCCGCGGGTGGAGCACCGCCCGGGCATGGTGATCGAGCGGGACGTCGCCGTCCCGTTCGGCGACGGGCGCTCCGTGATGTACGTCGACGTCTACCGGCCCGACACCGACGTGCCCGCCGCGCCGCTGATCAGCTGGTCGCCCTACGGCAAGCACAACCCGGCGCCGATCGGGCAGATCTACCCGAACGCCGGGGTCCGGCCGGAGTGGACCTCCGACCTCACCACCTTCGAGGCGCCCGATCCCGAGTACTGGCTGCCGCACGGCTACGCCCTGGTGCTCGCCGACTGCCCGGGCACCTGGTACTCCGAGGGCCGGGCCACCTACCACTCCCCGGAGGAGGGGCAGGCCTTCGCCGACCTGGTCGAGTGGGCGGGCACGCGGCCGTGGAGCGCCGGGAAGGTCGGCCTGTCCGGGGTCTCCTACCTGAGCAGCCTGCAGTGGCGGGTCGCCGCGCTGAACCCGCCGCACCTGGCCGCGATCAACCCGTGGGAGGGGTGGAACGACACCTACCGCGAGGTCGCCCGGCACGGCGGCATCCCGGAGACGTCGTTCTGGCCCTACATCTGGGAGCGCTGGGGGGCCAGCACCACCGAGATCGAGGACCTCGAGGCGGAGACGGCGGCGCACCCGTTCCTCGACGCGTTCTGGGCGTCGAAGGTGCCGCCGCTGGAGGACATCCGGGTGCCGGCCTACGTCGTCGCCAGCTGGGCGGACCAGGGGCTGCACTCCCGCGGGACGCTGGAGGGCTTCCGCCGCATCTCGTCGGCGCAGAAGTGGCTGGACGTGCACGGCCGCAAGAAGTGGGCCTACTACTACGAGCCGGAGCTGGTCGAGCGGCAGCGGGCCTTCTTCGACCACTTCCTGCTCGACCGGGCCGGCACCGGCATCGAGTCCTGGCCGCGGGTGCGGGCCGAGGTGCGCGAGCGGTACTACGAGGGCACCTGGCGGGACGCCGAGCAGTGGCCCCTGGAGGACGTCGGGTACCGGCGGCTCCACCTGCGCGCCGGCGACGGCGCCCTCGACTGGACGGCGCCGGCCACCGAGGAGGAGGCCGGTTACGACGGGCTGGGCAGCGGCCTGGCCCCGCGCCGGGCGACCTTCGAGATCACCTTCCCGGAGCCGATCGAGCTGGTCGGCCACGTGACGGCGACGCTGTGGATGTCGGCCGACGAGGCCGAGGACATGGACGTCTTCGTCGCCCTGTTCAAGCTCGACGCGCAGGGCCGGCAGGTCGGCTTCCCCTACTACGGGCAGTTCGAGGACGGCCCGGTCGCCGTCGGCTGGCAGCGGGCCTCGCACCGCGAGCTGGACCCGGAACGGTCCACCGCGTACCTGCCGGTGCTCGCGCACCGGCGGGCCCTGCCGCTGGTGCCGGGGGAGCCGACCCGGCTGGACATCGAGGTGTGGCCCTCGGGCACCCGGTTCGAGGCGGGGGAGAAGCTGCTGCTGGTCGTCCAGGGCAGCGACGTCATGCGGTACCCGCGCCACCTGACGTTCGCCCGGCACGACGAGACGGTGAACTCCGGCCGGCAGGTGGTGCACACCGGCGGCCGGTACCCCTCGCACCTGCTCGTCCCGGTCCTGCCGGCCCGGGAGGCGTGACCGGGCCCGGCGCCGGCCGGACCGGTCAGCGGGGGAGCAGGACGGCGGAGTCGGCGTAGCACCACGCCCAGTGCTCGGACCGCTCGGCGGAGGCGACCACCGGGTGCGCGGTGGCGGTGAAGTGGGCAGTGGCGTGCCGGTTCGGGAAGGAGTCGCAGCACCCCACGTGGTCACAGCCCAGGCACCGCCGCAGGTGCACCCAGGAGCCGCCGATCGCCAGGCAGTCCGGGCAGACCGTCGCCGGGCCCGGCGGCTCGGGCAGCCCCGCGGTGTGCCCGCAGGTACCGCCGTCCTGCACCCGCCAGCTGGTCATCGTGCCCTCCTCAGGAGCCGGCGCGGAGCGGGAGCCGCACGCGGAACGTCGTCCCGGCCGGGCCGGTCGTGTAGGTCAGCGAGCCGCCGTGCCGCCGCTCGACGATCCGCTTGGCGTTCTCCAGGCCCAGCCCGCTGCCCTGGCCCGCGGGCTTGGTCGTGACGAACGGCTCGAACAGCCGCGGCTGCAGCTCGGCCGGGATGCCGGGGCCGTCGTCGCCGATCTCCACGACCACCGACCCGTCGTCGGCGCGGGTGCGCAGCGTGAGCACGCCCGAGCCGTTCATCGCGTCGGCGGCGTTGTCGATCAGGTTGGTCCACACCTGGTTCAGCTCGGCGGGGTAGCCGGGCACGACGGGCAGGTCGGCGGCGTACTCCCGGTGCACCGCGATGCCGGTGAGCTTGCGGGCCAGCATGACGAGCGTGCTCTCCAAGCCGGGCTTGAGCGGAACCTCGGAGTGCTGCGCCTGGTCCAGGTGGGAGTACTGCTTGACCGCGCCGACCAGCGCGGAGACCCGGGTGGTGGCCTCCTCGATCTCGCTCATCAGCGCCTCGGTCTCCAGCGTGTAGCGCATCCACCCGAAGGCGGCGTCCCACTTCAGCCCGCCGTCGACCTGCTCGACGACGTCGTCGACCCAGGTGGCGTCCAGCCCCGCGGCGGCGAACACCGGGGCGAGCTCCCAGGCGTGCGCGACGCCGCGCTCCTCCAGCCGGTCGGAGATCGCCTCCTCCAGGTCGCTCTCCTCCAGCGCGGAGAGCTCCGGCCGCGGCTTCATCGCCCGCTCGACGGACTGCTCCTGGACGCTGACCAGCGTGGCCACCAGCTCCGGCGACAGCCCCTCCTTGGCCAGCAGGCCCAGCTTGTTGCGCATCCCCGAG
The DNA here is from genome assembly GCF_054051115.1 of Modestobacter sp. SYSU DS0904. Taxonomy (NCBI): domain Bacteria; kingdom Bacillati; phylum Actinomycetota; class Actinomycetes; order Geodermatophilales; family Geodermatophilaceae; genus Modestobacter; species Modestobacter sp. SYSU DS0904. Next base: position 30,359 of record NZ_JBJHAQ010000009.1, read on the forward strand.
ATCCGGGTGCGCAGCTGCTCGGTGGCGCGGACCGCGGCGGCGGCCGGGTTGTTCAGCTCGTGGGCGAGGTTGGCCGACAGCACGCCGAGCTGCACCAGGTGCTCCCGCTGGCGCATCGTCGACTCGGTGGCCCGCACGCCCTCGTAGATGCCGTCGAGCAGGTGCACCGCCATCGGGCACTGCTGCTGCACCAGCTCGGCGAAGTCGGCGGCCGCCAGCCGCAGGAACCGGCTGGGCCGGGTGGTGCGCATCGAGCTCTGGTAGCGCTGCGGCGGCCCGGCGGTGAAGGCCCGGACGGCGCCGGAGTACGACCCGCGGTGCGACGTCTCGTTGATCACCACGTCCTCGCCGGTGGCGTGCTTGGTCAGCAGCAGCGTGCCCTCGAGCAGCACGAACAGCGCCTCGGCCGGCTCGTCCTCGGCGAACACCACGGCGTCGGCGTCGAACACCCGCACCTCGGCGCGCTCGGCGAGCCAGGCCAGCACGTCGTCGTCGAGGGACTCGAACAGGAACAGCGACCGCAGCTCGTCGATGCCGACCCGCGGGCTGGTGCTGGTCATGAGGTGCCTTCCAGGTAACGGTGCACGAGGGTGACGGCCATCGCGCCCTCGCCGACGGCGCCGGCGACGCGCTTGACCGACTCGGCCCGGACGTCGCCGGCGGCGAACACCCCCGGCACCGAGCACTCCAGGTGGTAGGGCGCCCGGGTCAGCGGCCAGCCCGCCGGCGGGCGGCCGTCGCCGTCGAGCAGCGCGGGGCCGGTGCGCAGGAAGCCGTGCTCGTCGCGGGAGAAGGCGTCCCCGAGCCAGTCGGTCAGCGGCCGGGCGCCGATGAAGACGAACAACCGGGACGCCGCGACGGTCTCGGTGCCGCCGTCGGCGGTGTCGGCGAGCACCAGCCGCTCCAGGTGGTCCCCGCCCTCGACCGCGACGATCTGGGTGCAGGTGCGCACCTCGATGACGTCGGAGGCCTCGATGCGCGACACCAGGTACTCGCTCATGCCGCGGCGGATGTCCGGACCGCGGCACAGCATCACCACCCGCCGGGCGTACTTCGCGAAGTGCAGCGCGGCCTGGCCAGCGGAGTTGGCCGCGCCGACGACGTAGACCTCCTCGTCCCGGCAGCCGAGCGCCTCGTGCGGGTCGGCGCCGTAGTAGACGCCGCGGCCGGAGAACTCCTCCGCGCCGGTCGCCGGCAGCCGGGTCCACTGCACCCCGGTGGCCAGGACGACGGCGTGCGCGGTCACCTCGGTGCCGTCGGCGAACCGCAGCACTCGGCCGTCGCCGCGCGGGGCGATCTCGGTGATCTCGGCGGTGGTGACCACCTCGACGCCGAACTTCACCGCCTGCTCCCGCGCCCGCATCGCCAGCTCGGCGCCGGAGACCCCGCGGGGGAAGCCCAGGTAGTTCTCGATCCGGCTGCTGGTGCCGGCCTGGCCGCCGGTCGCCGTCCGCTCCACCAGCAGGGTGCGCAGCCCCTCGCTGCCGGCGTAGACCGCCGACCCGAGCCCCGCCGGACCGGCGCCGACGACGACCACGTCGTAGAAGGGGCTGCCGGCGCTGGTGGGCAGGCCGCACCGCTCGGCGACGTCGCGCAGCGCGGGCCGGCTGAGCACTGCGCCGTCGGGGAAGACGGTGGCCGGCAGCAGGGCGTCGTCGGTCAGCCCGGCGGCGGTGCGGACGGCGGTCGCGGCCTCGCCCTGCAGATGCCGGTAGGGCACCTGGTTGCGGGCGAGGAACTCCTTGAGCTGCTGGGTCTCGGCCGACCACTGGTGGCCGAGCAGGGTGATCCCCTCGAACGCCGCCGGCGCCGCCCGGCACCACTGCTCCAGCAGCTCGTCGAGGACCGGGTAGAGCTTCTCCTCCGGCGGGTCCCAGGGCTTGAGCAGGTAGTGGTCCAGGTCGACGTCGTTGATCGCCCGGATCGCGGTGTCGGTGTCGGCGTAGGCGGTCAGCAGCACGCGCTTCGCGCCGGGCACGAGGTCCATCGCCTGCTCGAGGAAGTCGACGCCGGTCATCCCCGGCATCCGGTGGTCGGCGAGCAGCAGGGCGGTCACCTCGCCGCGGGCGGTGAGCTCGCGGAGCACGGTGAGCGCGTCGGGGCCGCTCTCGGCGCGGACGACGCGGTACCGGTCGCCGTAGTGGCGGCGGAGGTCGCGGGCGACGGCGCGGCTGACGGCGCGGTCGTCGTCGACGGTGAGCAGGACGGGTCTTGCGGGCACGGCGCCTCCGGTCCAGGCCGCGAGGGGTGGTCGCCCCGGGTGGGGTTTCCCCCGGTGGCACGGCTCATCCAACCCCTCCCGGGCGTCCACCGGTAGCCGTCCCGGTCTCCTGGCAGGCTGGCCGGGTGGACGGGGCGTGGGGCTGGGTCGTGACCGCCGTCGGTGGGCTGGTGGTGCTGATCGGATTGCGGGACGTCTTCAAGACGTTGTGGCACCCGACGGGCAGTGGCTGGCTGAGCAGCCACCTGATGTCCGCTGTGTGGCGGCTGACGAGGTCGAGACGGCAGCGTGGGCGGTCCGGCGTGCTGTCCGGGCCGACGGCGTTGGTGCTGGTCATGGCGGCCTGGGTGATGGTGCTCGTGCTCGGCTTCGCGCTGGTGTACTGGCCGCACCTGCCCGACGGGTTCGTGCTGAGCAGCGACCTCGACCGCTCCGAGCGGGGTGGCTGGCTCGACGCGCTCTACACCTCGACGGTCACGCTGGCGACCCTCGGGTTCGGTGACGTCACACCGGCTGCGGACTGGCTGCGGATCGTCGTCCCCGTCCAGGCGCTGCTCGGGTTCGCCCTGCTCACCGCCGGGGTCACCTGGGTGCTGCAGATCTACCCGGCACTCAGCCGACGGCGCGCGCTCGCGCTGCAGCTCTCCGGCCTGCGGCGGGTCGGGGTCGCCCGGTTCGTCGGCGCTCCGGAGGGCTGGTTGCCCGCGTCGGTGGTGGCGACCCTGGCCGACGACGTCGTCCGCATCCGGGTGGACGTCACCCAGTACTCCGAGACCTACTACTTCCGCGACGGGGACGACGACGCATCGCTGGCCGCCGTGCTCACCACCGCGTGGGACCTGCAGCACGCCGCGCGCGATGCCCCTCGGGAGGACGTCCGGATCGCCGGGCAGCTGCTCGAGCAGTCGGTGCACGACCTCGCCAAGATCCTGGACGATGAGTTCCTGCAGCGGGGCGGCAGCGTCGCCGAGGTGCTGGACGCCTTCGCCGCCGACCACGGCCACCAGGCGCTCGGCCGCGACTGACGTTCAGGTCGCCGGGCGCACCGTGCGCGGCATCGCCAGCGCCATCACCAGACCGAGGCCCACCACCCCGGTGCTCACCCCGAACGCCCACTGGTAGGACAGGTTGTCGGTCAGCCAGCCGGCGACCAGCGGCCCGCAGACCGCCCCGAGGTCGGAGGTCATCTGGAACACCGCGACCACCCGGCCGCTCCGCGCCGGGCTGACGTCGCCCACCACCGCGGCCGGCACGCTGGCCAGCAGCGAGGCGGCCAGGCCGAAGCTGGCCATGGAAAGCAGGAACGCGCCCGTCGCGGGCGGCAGCACCAGGACGGCGAGGGACGCGGTGGCCAGCCCCGCACCGAGGACGAGGGAGGGACGGCGGCCCCACCGGTCGGCGAGCGTGCCGGCGCGCAGCAGGCCGACCGCCTGGGCGACCGAACCGGCCAGCAGCCCCGCGCCGGCCCAGGCGACCGTCTTGCCGAGCTCCTCGGTCACGTACAGCGGCACCAGCGAGTTGCGCACCCCGAAGAGCACCCAGCCCACGCCGAGGTTGACCACCAGTGCGGTCAGGTAGGCGCGCGAGCGCAGCGCCGCGCGCAGGCCGCCGCCGGGCGCCTCCGTGCCGGGGTCGGCCGCGGGGTCGGCGCCGCCGCCCTGGTCCACGCCCGGGGCCACCGGCTCGGCCGGCGCCTCCGACGGCGGCTGCCGGGGCACCCGGAGCAGGACCATGGCCACCGCCCCGGCGACCAGCAGGAAGCCGGCGTAGACGAAGAACGGCAGCCGCGGCGAGATCTCGGCGAGGAAGCCACCGGCCCCCGGGCCGGCGATGCCGCCGAGGATGAAGCCGCCCTGGTAGGTGGCCGCGGCCCGGCCGCGTTGGGCCGACGGGGCGGTGCGCAGCAGCAGCGAGAGGGCGGCCACGGTGAACATCGCGCTGCCCACGCCCCCGGCGGCGCGCAACGCCACGAACACCGGATAGGTCGCGGCGAGCGCGGCCGCGCCGGTGGTGAGCGCGACGATCACCAGACCGGCCGCCAGCACCAGCCGCTCGCCGATCCGCTCGACCAGCGAGCCACCGGCGAACGCGGAGACGAACCGGAAGAACGCGAAGGCGCTGACCGCGAAGCCGATCGCCGTCGTCCCGACCCCGTAGGAGCGGGCGAACAGCGGGATCGCCGGCGCGACGATGCCGAAGCCCAGCGCGACGACGAAGGCGACGAGGGCGAGCACGCGGACCTCGCGGGGCAGTGCGGTCTCCCCGCGGCGGCGTCGCACGAGGAGCGATCCTGACACGCCCCCCCGACCGCTACGGCGTGAGCACCAGCCGGCCGGCCACGTCACCGGCGCGCAGCCGGTCCAGGGCGTCGTTGACCTGCGTCAGCGGCAGCGTGCCGGCGACCGGGGAAGTGAGCTGGCCGGCCGCGGCCAGGGCCACCGCCTGCTCCAGCTCGGCGAGGGTGTTGCCCACGCTGGAGACCACCCGCTGCTCGGCCACGACCATCGCCAGCGGGCTCACGGTGAGCTGGTCGGCGCTGTACCCGACCAGCACCAGCCGGCCGCGCCGGCCCAGCACCGCGGTGGACAGCTCGAGGGTGGCGGTGACGCCGGCCAGCTCCACGACGACGTCGGCGCCCTGACCGCCGGAGAGCCGGGCCACGGTGTCGGTCAGGTCGGCGGGGGCCACCGCCGCCGTCGCCCCGGCCGTGCGGGCGGCGGCGCGGCGGGCGTCGTCCCGGCTCACCGCGACGACGGTCGCCCCCCGGCGCCGGGCCTCCTGCACCGCGGCCAGCCCGACCCCACCGCTGCCCATGACCACCAGCAGGTCACCGGGCTCGACGGCGGCCTCGGAGAGCGCGTGCACCGCGGTGGTGCCGGCGCAGCACAGGGGCGCGGCCTGCTCGAACGACAGCTCGTCGGGCAGCCGCACCAGGCAGTGCGCCGGGACGACCAGCTGCTCGGCGAAGGCGCCGTCCGCGGCGAACGCCAGCACGCCGCGTGGGGCCAGGCAGAGGTTCTGCCGCCCACGCAGGCACCAGCGGCAGGCCCCGCAGAAGAGGTAGTAGTAGACGGCGACCCGGTCGCCCGGGCCCCAGCCGGTGACCGCGGAACCGACCGCCTCGACCGTGCCGGCGGCCTCGTGCCCCAGGGTCATCGGGGTCCACGCCGGCGCGTAGAGCCCGTCGGTGAAGTGCAGTTCCGTGCCGCAGACGCCGGCGGCGCCGATGCGCACGCGCACCTCGTCCGGGGCGGGCTCGGGCACCGGGACGTCGTCCAGGGCAAGTGGCTGGTGCGCCGCGTGGAAACGGGCAGCGAGCATCGGGCAGCTCCCTCCGCCGGTACGAACCGGATCAGGTTGGACGGTCGGCGGGGGTCGTCCGCCGTCTCAGCCCGCGCCCGGGCTCCCGTGTGCACCGCAGAACCTACCCGGCGTGCTCGAGGGGCTCGACCCGGCGCAGGAAGGAGCGGATGGCCAGGTGGTGGGAGAGCGGCTCGCGGTGGTCGTCGCACGCCGTCCAGACCTTCTCCCGGTCCGGGGTGTGCAGCTTCGGGTTGTTCCAGACGAGCCGCCAGCGGGCGGGGTGGGCGCAGCCCTTGGCCGAGCAGATCACCGGGGTCGTCGCGTCGGTCACCGGTCGAGTGTGCCGGGCGCTCTCCAGCGGTGTGTCAAGGGCGTCGGCGGATCTGTGGACGAGCGTCTGACCTGCGGATTCGACTGGTCCGACGAGCCGGGTCCCGCTAGACTTCGAACACACATTCGAATCGGTGGGGGGGTGTCCGTGGGCGACTCTTTGACGCTGGATGCCCCTGCGCCGAACGTGGTCGCGGAGCTGCCGGCGAAGGGCCTGGACGAGCTGTCCGCGGCGCTGGATGCGTTGGCTGGCTCTGGGTTGCACGGGCTGTCCGACGGTCAGGTGCTGGATCGGACTGCACTGCTGGTGGCCGCGCGGAACCGGTTGGATGCGGAGCTGACCCGCACGGTGCGGCACGCAGAGACGACGCAGGCGTGTGAGCGGGATGCGCTCAAGAGCATGCGGTCGTGGTTGATCGGGCACGTGCGGGTGGCGCCGACCGAGGCGTCGCGGATCGTGCGGGCCGGTCGGGTGCTGGAGTCCTTCCCGGTGCTGGCGGCGGGGTTCGCCGCGGGTGCGGTGAGTGCGGCGCAGGTGAACGTGGTGGCGGAGAAGGTCGGCCCCGGGGAGGTGGCGAGGGCGCAGGAGCAGGACGTGGACCTGGCGGCCTTCGACCAGGTGTGGGCGCAGGTGGCAGCGGAGTCGCCGCACCAGTCGTTGGTCGCTGCGGTGCAGGCGTTCACCGAAGCGCTGGACCCCGACGGCCCGGAGCCGGACCCGACCGAGGGCCGGCGGTTCACCATCGTCAAGCACGCCGACGGCAGCGTCACGGGTCGGTTCGAGCTGGATGCCGTGGGTGGGGAGAAGGTGCAGGCGGCCGTTGAGTCCCACGTGCAGGCCGACCGGCCGAAGGGTGATCTGCGGACCCGGTCCCAGCAGCAGGCGGACGCGTTCGTGCAGCTGTGCGACAACGCGCTGGCATCGGGGAACCTGCCGACGCTGCGGACGGTGAAGCCGCACGTGGTGGTCGGCATCGACCTCGACGACCTGGTCGACCCCGCCATCGGCGCGGGTGCGGCGGAGCTGGGGTTCGGGGCGACGATCTCCGCCGCCCGGGCCCGCTACCTGGCCTGCGACGGGAGCATCTCCCGGATCGTGATGGGCCCCGACGGCGTGCCGCTCGATCTCGGCCGGGACCACCGGGTGGTCACCCCCGGCCTGCGCAAGGCCGTCGAGCGGCGGGACAAGTCCTGCGTGTTCGCCGGTTGCGGCGCCCCGACCTGGTGGTGCGACGTGCACCACCTCATCCACTGGCTCCACGGTGGCGAGACCAACCTGGAGAACTCAGCGCTGCTGTGCGAGCGGCACCACACCAAGGTCCACCACGGGTTCCGGGTCGAGCGACAACCCGATGGCCCATGGCGCACCTGGCGACCCGACGGCACCGAGATCATCCTCGGACCACCGATCACGTGACGCGACAGCTGGGCTGGCCCGGCGCACGGTTCCGTTCCACGGGCGCCGGGTAGTCGCACGCCATGACTGAGACCAAGCCCCTCGCCCTGGTCACCGGCGCTTCCAGCGGGATCGGGTTCGAGCTCGCCAAGCAGTTCGCCCAGCACGGCTTCGACCTGGTGATCGACGCCGAGGACCCCACCATCGACACCGCGGCCGCGAAGCTGCGCGCCGAGGGCGCCGACGTGATCCCCGTCCAGGCCGACCTCCGCACCCCGGAGGGCATCAAGCAGCTGTGGACCCGGGTCCAGGGGCTCGGGCGGCCGCTGCACGCCGCCGCCCTCAACGCCGGGGTCGGCCGCGGCGGCGCCTTCATCGACACCGACTGGGCCGACGACCTGGAGGTCATGCAGCTCAACGTCGTCTCCACCGCGGCCCTGCTCAAGCTGGTGCTGGTGGAGATGACCGGCCGCAACGAGGGCCGGGTGCTGGTGACCTCCTCGATCGCCTCGACCATGCCCGGTGCCTACCAGCCCGTCTACAACGCGTCGAAGTCCTTCGTCCAGTCGCTGACCGAGGCCGTCCAGCAGGAGCTGAAGGACTCCGCGGTCACCATCACGGCGCTGATGCCCGGCCCGACGGACACCGACTTCTTCCGGCGGGCCGACCTGGAGGACACCGCCATGGGCAAGGGCCCCAAGGACGGTGCGGCCGAGGTCGCCGAGCAGGGCTTCGAGGCCATGATGAAGGGGGAGAAGCAGATCGTCGCCGCTTCGCTGATGACCAAGGCGCAGGGCGCGATGAACAAAGTCCTGCCGGATGCCTTCAAGACCTCCGCCCACGAGGCGATGGCCAAGCCGCGCGACTGACGTCCCGCGCCACCGCGCCACCGCGACGCCCCTCCCGGTCCACCGGGAGGGGCGTCGTCCGGTTCGGGCTTCCGCTGAGCGGACGCCGGTGCAGCGCCGGGACAGGGGAGAGCTGGCACAGTGGGTGCATGGACGACGTCGTCATCTGTTCCCCCCTGCGCACGCCCGTCGGCCGCATGGGCGGCGTCTTCGCGGGCCTGAGCGCCAACCAGCTCGCCGCGACCGCCCTGCGCGCCCTCGCCGAGCGGACCGGCCTGGCGGAGGGCGAGGTCGACGACGTCGTGCTCGGCCACTGCAACCCCAGCGGCGAGAACCCGGCGATCGGCCGGGTCGCCGCCCTCGACGCCGGTCTGGGGGTGCAGGTCCCAGGCCTGCAGATCGACCGGCGCTGCGGCTCCGGGCTGCAGGCCGTCGTGTACGCGGCCATGCAGGTGGCCTCGGGCGCCGGCAAGGTCGTGATCGCCGGTGGCGTGGAGTCGATGAGCAACGTCGAGCACTACGCCCTCGGGCTGCGCACCGGCGCCAAGGGCGACGGCGTCATGCTGCACGACCGCCTGGCCCGCGCCCGCGAGACCGCCGGCGGCGTCGACCACCCGGTGCCCGGCGGCATGCTGGAGACCGCGGAGAACGTCCGTCGCGAGCACGGCATCGACCGGCTCGCCCAGGACGCGTGGGCGCTCCGCTCGCAGCAGGCCGCCGGCGCCGCGATCCGCGAGGGCCGGTTCAAGGACGAGATCATCGGCGTCGAGGTGCCCGGCACCCGGAAGACCCCCGCCCGCGTCGTCCTCGAGGACGAGCACCCCCGGCCGGAGACCACGATGGAGGACCTGGCGAAGCTCCGTCCGGTGATGGGCCGGGTCGACCCCGAGGCCACGGTCACCGCCGGCAACGCCTCGGGCCAGAACGACGGCGCCGCGGCGTGCGTCGTCACCACCCGGGCCGAGGCCGACCGGCGGGGCTGGGAGCCGTTCGTCCGGCTGGTCGGCTGGTCGGTGGCCGGTGTGCCGCCGGAGACGATGGGCATCGGCCCGGTCCCGGCCACCGCCGCCGTCCTGGAGCGCACCGGCTTGACGCTGGCCGACATGGACCTGATCGAGCTCAACGAGGCGTTCGCCAGCCAGGTGCTGGCCTGCCTGGAGGCCTGGGGCCTGGGCGCCGACGACCGGGACCGGGTGAACGTCAACGGCTCGGGCATCTCCCTCGGCCACCCGGTCGGCGCCACCGGCGCCCGGATCCTGGCCACCCTGGCCCACGAGATGCGCCGGCGCGAGTCCCGCTACGGCCTGGAGACGATGTGCATCGGCGGCGGCCAGGGCCTGGCCGCCGTCTTCGAGCGGGTCAGCTGAGCCCGGTCCGCAGGTGAGCCGGGCCGGTCGGGCAGCCGCCTGGCTGTCCGCCGTGCTCGGGCTGGCGTCCGCGGCGGTGAGCGCCTGGTGGACCGCCGGGGGCACCGCCCTGTTGGACACCGTGGGCGGTGCCATGGAGCAGCTGGCCCGGGAGCGCTCGGCCGCGGCCGTGGGGCTCGGCGCGGCCGTGGTGGTCGGGAAGCTGCTCGCGGCGGCCCTGGGGCCCGCGCTGCTGCGGTGGCGCGCGCGGTCGCTGCGGGTGCTCGCCGTCCTGGCCGGGCTGGTCCTGGTGGGGTGGGGCGGTGCGAACGTGCTCCTCGGCGGTGCGGTGCTCACCGGGGTGCTGGACCTCGGGCCGGTCGCCGACGAGCGCGCGCTGCGCTGGCACGTCCTGCTGTGGGACCCCTGGTTCCTGCTCTGGGGTGCCGCGCTGCTGATGGTGGTCGCCGCGACCCGCGGTCAGCGGGGTGGCGCCGTCGACGCCCGCTCGACCAGCACCGGCTCGACCAGCTCCTCGCGGCTCACCGGGTAGGCGCTCTCGGCGCCCACGAGCTGGGCGAGCAGGACGGCGGCCGCCCGCTCCGCGAGCAGGTCGGCGCGGTTGTCGACGGTGGTGATCGGCGGGGTCCACCACGCCCACGAGGGCTCGTCCTCGGTGCAGACCACCGACAGCTGACCGGGGACCCGGACGCCGGCGGCGGCGATCGCCTGCAGCACGCCCAGCGACGCCTCGTGGTTGCTGACCAGCAGCGCCGTGGGCGGCTCGGCGAGCCCGAGCAGGGCCGTCGCGGCCTCTTGCCCGAAGTCGACGACGAACGGCCCGCGCGCGACCAGCTCGGGGTCGACCGGGAGGCCCGCGGCCGCCATCGCCTCCCGGAAGCCCAGGTCGCCGAGCTTCCCGGAGGTGACCTCCGCCCGGCCCTCCACCACCCCGATCCGGACGTGCCCGAGCCCGAGCAGGTGCTCGGTGCCCAGCCGGGCCGAGGTGCGGTAGTCCGACATCACCGACGGGGCCAGTGACCCGGGCACCTCGCGGTTCATCGTCACCACCGCCCGGCCGTCGGCGACCAGGGCGTTGACCAGGTCGGTGTTGGCCCCGGAGCCGGCGACGACGATCCCGTCGAAGTGGTGCGCGCGCGCCGTCTGCAGGAAGGCCGCCTCGCGGGCCGGGTCGCCACCGGTGGTGCAGACCAGTACCTGGTACCCGTGCCCGGCGGCCCAGTTGTGCAGGGTCTCGGCGATGGTGTGGAAGGTCGCGTTCCGCAGGTTGTTGACCACCAGGCCGAGCAGCCCCGAGCGCCGGGTGCGCAGCGCACTGGCCATCCGGTTGGGCTGGTACTGCAGCGCCGCGGCGGCGGCCTCCACCCGGGCCCGGGTGCTGGGCAGCACCGCCGGGTGGCCGGAGAGCGCCCGGCTCGCGGTGCTGGTGCTGACCCCGGCGTAGGCCGCGACGGAGGACAGCGTGGCGGACACGATTCATCACTATAGGTACGGCGCCATGATCATCCCGTCAGTCGAGGGAGCGCCCGGATCCGGAACCGTCGGACCCTGCCCTTAGCGTCGTCCGCAGCTCCTCCACCGGGGGGAGGGAACGGAGGCGCGGTGTACCAGATCGACGGCGGGCTGGTGGTCAGCGCGAGCGACCTGACCGGCTTCCTGGAGTGCGAGCACCTCACCCGGCTCTCGCTGGAGGTGGCCCGCGGTGAGCGCACCCGGCCCACCGCCGTCGACCCGATGACCGAGCTGGTCGCCGCGCACGGCATCGACCACGAGGCCCGGCACCTCCAGCGGCTGCGCGACCGCGGGCTGTCCGTCGTCGAGATCGCCGCCCCCACCGGCAAGGACCCGGCGGCCCTGCGCCGCGCCCAGGCCGAGACGCTCGCCGCGATGCGCGCCGGGGCCGACGTCGTCTACCAGGCCACCTTCACCGACGGCACCTGGCGCGGGCACGCCGACTTCCTGCTCAAGCGCACCGACCGGGCCAGCGACCTGGGCCCGTGGGCCTACGACGTCGCCGACACGAAGCTGGCGCGCCGGATCAAGGTCCCCGCCCTGCTGCAGATGGCCCTCTACGGCGACCTGCTGGCGCAGCTGCAGGGCACGCCGCCCGAGCTGCTCACCGTCGTCACCGGCGACCAGCAGGAGCTGGTGTTCCGCTACTCCGACGCCGAGGCCTACACCCGCAGCACCCGGCAGCGGTTCCTCGCCCGGCTGGACGACGGCGAGCTGGCGCCGCCCTACCCGAACGCGCACTGCGGCGTCTGCCCGTGGCGGGAGACCTGCACCGAGCGCTGGCGCGGCGAGGACTCGCTCTCCCTGGTGGCGTTCATGCGCCGCGACCACGCCCTGGCCCTCACCGACGCCGGCATCCCCACGCTGAGCGCGCTCGCCGGGCGGTCCCCCGAGGCGCTGCCCGACGCGATCGGGCGCACCTCCCGGGAGCGGCTCACCCAGCAGGCCCGCCTCCAGGCGGCCGAGCGCACCACCGGCCAGCCGTCCTACGAGTTCCTGCCCCGGGAACCCGGCCGCGGGTTCGAGCTGCTGCCCCCGCCGAGCAGCGGTGACCTCTTCTTCGACATCGAGGGCGACCCGTTCGCCGGCGACAACGGGCTGGAGTACCTGTGGGGCGTGCTCGACGCCGCCGGCGGGTTCACCGCCCACTGGGGCTGCGACCCCACCGGCGACGAGCACGCGGCCGCCGAGCAGCGGGCCTTCGAGGCGCTGGTCGACCAGCTGACCGCGGCCCACGCCGCCGATCCGGCCATGCACGTCTACCACTACGCGCCCTACGAGCCGACCCGGCTGAAGACCCTCTCCGCCCGGCTGGGCACCCGGGAGGCCGAGGTCGACCGGCTGCTGCGGGCCGACGTCCTGGTCGACCTCTACGCGGTGGTCCGGCAGGGGCTGCGGCTGAGCAAGGAGTCGTACTCGATCAAGCAGGTCGAGGACTACTACCGCGGCCGCACCCGTGCCCACGGCGCCGACGTCTCCGACGCCGGGGAGAGCATCGTCGCCTTCGAACGCTGGCTGGCCACCCGCGACCAGGGGCTGCTCGACCAGATCGAGGCCTACAACCGCGACGACTGCGTCTCCACCCTGGAGCTGCGCGCCTGGCTGGAGGAGCGCCGCACCGAGCTGCTCCGCTCCGGCGCCGAGCTCCGCCGGCCGGCCGACGGCGACCCGGACGCCTCCGCCGAGCTGGTCGCGGCCCAGGTGTTGCGCGAGGAGCTCGAGGAGCGGCTGACCGCGGGGCTGCCGCCGGCCGGGCGCACCGCGGAGGCGGAGGCCACCTGGCTGCTCGCCCAGCAGCTGGGCTGGCACGCGCGGGAGGCGCGGTCGGCCTGGTGGGAGTACTTCCGCCTGCGCGACCTCCCCGCCGACGACCTCGAGCGGGAGACCGCCGCCCTCGGGCCGCTGTCCGACGCCGAGTTCCTCGGAGCGCAGCGGCGCTCGCAGCACTGGCGCTACACGTTCCCGCCGCAGGAGACCAAGGTGTCGGCCGGGTCCCGCTTCGAGCACCTGCTGCCGGCCGCGGACGGTTCGCGGGTCACCAGCTCGGTCGTCGACGTCGACCCGACCGCCGGCTGGGTCGTCCTCGCCCGGGGGACGGCGATGGCCGCCGAGCACCCCACCGGGCTGCTGCCGACCGCCCCACCCAGCGACGCGTTGTTCCGGGCCGCGCTCGCCGAGCTGGGCGAGCAGGTCGCCGCCACCGGCATCGACGCCGGCGGCCCGCGCCGGGCCGCCCGTGACCTGCTGCTGCGCCGCCCGCCGCGGCTGGTGGCCGGCACCCGGCTGCGCGAGCCGGGGGAGGAGCCCGGGGCGGCGGTGCGTCGGCTGGCCGCGGCGTTGGACGGCGGGGTGCTGGCCGTGCAGGGGCCACCCGGCGCGGGCAAGACCCACACCGGCGCCCGGGCGGTTGTCGACCTGATCCGCGCCGGCCGGCGGGTGGGGCTCACCGCCTCCAGCCACAAGGTGATCGGCAACCTCCTCGATGCGGTGATGGCCGCGGCCCGGGAGGCCGGGGTGCCGGTCCGGGCGCTGCAGAAGGCCGACGAGGCGCAGCGGTGCAGCGACCGGGACGTGCAGTGCGTCGGCAGCAACGGCCAGGTGGTCGACGCACTGGACGCCGGGGACGTCGACCTGGTCGCCGGCACGTCGTGGCTGCTCACCCGCCCGGAACTGGCCGGTCGGCTCGACGTGCTGGTGGTCGACGAGGCGGGCCAGCTGTCGCTGGCCAACACCCTCGCGGTCAGCCGCGCCGCCCGGAACCTGGTGCTGCTGGGTGACCCGCAGCAGCTGCGGCAGCCCGGCCGCGGCATCCACCCCGACGGCGCCGACGTGTCCGCGCTCGAGCACGTGCTCGGCGCCGACGAGGTGCTCCCGGCCGACCGCGGCGTCTTCCTCGACCGGTCCTGGCGGATGGCACCGGCGCTGTGCTCGGTGGTGAGCGGCCTGGCCTACGGCGGGCAGCTGCAGCCGGCCTGGGTGACCGCCGACAACGAGCTGGACGCGCCACCGCGCTGGGCGGCGCCGGCCGGCCTCGGCTGGGTGCCCGTGGAGCACCAGGGCAACGGCGCCGCGTCGGTGGAGGAGGCCGCCGTCGTCGCGGAGCTGGTCGGTGACCTGATGGGCCGCCCCTGGCGGGCGGGGAGCCGCGAGCGGGTGATGGGCCAGGCCGACGTCCTCGTGGTCACCCCGTACAACGCACAGGTCAACCAGGTGCGCAGCGCGCTGGCCGCCGCCGGGCTGGGTGGGGTGGAGGTCGGCACCGTCGACAAGTTCCAGGGGCGCGAGGCCGCGGTGACGGTGTTCTCGCTGGCCGCGTCCAGCGGTGCGCACGTGCCGCGCCGGCTGGAGTTCCTGCTCGACCGGCACCGGCTCAACGTCGCGCTGTCCCGGGCCAAGACCGTCGCCTACCTGGTCGGCAGCCCCGCGTTGCTCACCTCGCCGGCGCACACCCCCGAGCAGCTGCGGCTGGTCAACGGCCTCTGCCGGCTGGTGGAGGTCGCCACCGGCACCCCCACCGCCCTGACCGGCGCATGACCAGCCAGGTCGACCTGGGGGTCACGCCGCCGCCGTCGTCGGCCCCGGTGCGCGAGCGCTTCCGGCGGCAGAGGCGCCGCGACACCGCACCCGAACTGGCGGTGCGACGTCGCTTGCACGCCCGCGGGGTCCGCTTCCGGGTCGACGTGCGGCCCTGCCGAGAGACCCGGGCCCGGGGCGACCTCGTGTGGAAGGGGCGCCGCCTGGTGGTCTTCATCGACGGGTGCTTCTGGCATGCCTGCCCGACGTGTGGCCACCAGCCGACGGCGAACGGCACCTGGTGGTCGGAGAAGCTGGCCGGCAATGTCGCACGGGACCGGCGGACCGACGCCGTGCTCGCCGAACTGGGCTGGCGGGTGCTGCGCTTTTGGGAGCACGAAGACCCCGGCGCGGTGGCCGACCGGATCTGTGCCGAGCTGCGCGACCGGGGTGAGCGCTGAACCCAGGGGACCCAGGACGGGCCGCGGAACGGGCCGCGCGGGTGCAACGGTCGGCCGGAGAATCTGCGCAGGCGGTTCCCTCGGGTGGTTGGTTAGGCTAGCCTCACCAACGTCCGGTGGCGGGAGCGCCGGTCTGCCAATCCGGGAGAGCACCATGAGCACGGCGACGACCGAACGTCCCGCCCGGGCTGCGTCGGCTCCGGCCGTGGCGCCCGAGTACCGCTTCTTCTCCGTGCGCGTCGCCCGCGTCCAGCGGATCAGCCCGACGTTCCTGCGGCTCACCCTGGCGGGTCCGGACCTGACCGGCTTCGGTGTCGGCGGCGCCGACCAGCGGATCAAGCTCGTCCTCTCCCGCGACGGCGCCCCCGTCGAGGAGCTGCTCACCAACGGCCCCGGCTGGTACCAGGAGTACTGCGCGCTGCCCGACGACCGCCGCCCGCACCTGCGCACCTACACCGTGCGCGACGCCCGCCCGGAGGAGGGTGAGGTCGACGTCGACGTCGTGCTGCACGGCATCGCCGACGGCCACGCCGGCCCGGCCGCCTCCTGGGCCGCCGCCGCCGTCCCCGGCGACCGGGTCGTCATCCTCGGCCCCGACCGGCCGGGCACCGGCCGCGCCTGGGGTGTCGAATGGGCCCCGCCGGCCGACGGCACCCTCTTCCTCGCCGGCGACGAGACCGCCGTCCCGGCGATCAGCGCCATCGTCGAGGCGCTGCCCGCCGGCCGCCGCACGATCGCGGTGCTGGAGGTCCCGGTCGCCGGTGACGTCCTCTCCCTCGCCGTCCCCGCCGGGGTCGAGGTCCGCTGGCTGGTCCGCGGCGAGCGCGCCCGGGGCGAGGCGCTCGGCCCGGCGGTGCACGCCGCGCTGTGCGAGCTCGGCGTCGCCAAGCCCACCCCCGGCCAGGAGCCCGAGGACGTCGACCTGGAGAGCGGGCTGCTCTGGGAGGTCCCCGAGGCCCGCGCCGACGGTTGCTACGCCTGGCTCGCCGGCGAGGCCGGGATGGTCAAGAAGCTGCGCCGCCGGCTGGTGCGCGACCTGGGCGTCCCGCGCACCTCGGTGGCGTTCATGGGCTACTGGCGGATCGGCGCAGCCGAAGGCGGCTGAGCGGACCCGCTCCGGGAGCCTTACCGTCGGGGTGTGCTGCGGACCCTGCTGCTCCTGCTGGCCCTGGTGGTGTTCGTCTGGATCGCCCTCAGCGTGGTCGGGTGGGTCCTGAAGGGCCTGTTCTGGCTCGCCGTCGTGGCGCTGGCCGTGGTCGCCGGCACCGCCGTGCTGAGCTCCTCCCGGAAGGGCTGATCCGATGACCGTCTTGCTGGTCGACGTCGCCAACGTGCTCGGCTCCCGCCCCGACGGGTGGTGGCGGGACCGTCCCGGCGCGACGGCCCGGCTGCTGCAGCGGCTCGCCGCCCTGCGGACGGCGAGCCTCGACGCACCGGACGACGGCGGTCAGGTCACCGTCACCGAGCTGATCGCCGTCGTCGAGGGACAGGCCCGGGGCGTCGAGGAGCCGGCCGGCCTCCGGCTGGTCCGAGCCCAGGGCAGCGGGGACGACGCGCTCGCCGCCACCGCCGCGGAGCTGGCCGACGACGGGGACGACCTCCTCGTGGTCACCGCCGACCGGGGGCTGCGCGCCCGGCTGCCGGAGACCGCCCGGGTCACCGGCCCCGGCTGGCTGCTGTCCGCGGCGGACTCCACCGCGGGGCAGGACCAGGACCGGTGACCGGCCCGGCCCTCCCGCCGCAGGCCGTCCGGTCCGCCGCCGAGCTGGCCGACAGCGCGCTCGCCGCCGTCCGCCCCGAGCACCTGTCCGCCCGCACGCCGTGCGCCGACTTCGACGTCCGCGCACTGCTGGACCACCTGGCCTGGGCGGCGCTGATCTCCCAGCGATCGGCCACCCGGATGCCGCTGGACCCGCCGGCATCCGGCCGGCCCGCGCCGTTCCTCGACGGGCTGCCCCCGGAGCAGTGGGCGGCCGCCATCGTCCCCGAGCTCGACGCCGCCGCCGATGCCTGGGCCGACCGGGCCGCGTGGGAGGGCGACACGGTGCTCGGTGGCGCCACCGTGCCCGCCGCCGTCGTCGGCCCGCTGATGCTGAGCGAGTTCGTGCTGCACGGCTGGGACCTGGCCCGCGCGGTGGGGGCGCCGCTGTTCGTCTCGGCCGGGCTCGCCCGGACCACGCTCACCGCGGTCGAGCAGCTGGCCCCGATGGGCCGGGACGGCGGGTGGTACGGCCCCGCCGTCCCGGTGCCTGCCGACGCGAACCCGTTGGACCGAGCGCTGGCGCTGGCCGGTCGCGATCCCGACTGGGTCGGCTGACCCGGTTCAGTACCGGGCGGGGATGCGCACCTGCGCCAACCGGGTCGAGCGGCGCCGGCCGGGCAGGCACGCGGCCAGGCTGAGCAGCACGGCCACCCCGTCCTCCAGCACGGCGGCCTGCCAGTCCGGCAGCCGGTGCCCGGCCCACCGCCGCCAGGCGACGCCGCCGTAGGAGCCGGCCAGCGCGCCGGCGACCCCGGCGGTGGCCGGCAGGGCCGCGTTCGCCCCGGCCCGCCGGGCCAGCAGCGCCCCACCGCCGGCGCCGCTGACCAGCCGGGCCGGCAGCACCTGCGCGCTGGTGCGCGCCGGGACCCCCGGCTGCTTGTCGGCGTAGACCTCGCCGGCCACCGAGGCCAGCGAGGCCAGCTTCTTGACCGCGCCGGTGTCCTGCGCGGTCAGCGTGGGCGCGGCCACCCCGAGCGAGCTGCGCCCGCCGGTGGCCACCCCCAGCAGCAGCGACCGGCAGACCAGCCCGGCGCGCGCCTTCTGCCGGGGGAGCACCCGCTCCCGCGGTGTCGGCAGCCCGGACACCACCGCCTGCACGGTCGCCCCGTAGGCCAGGTGGGGGAGCGCGTCGCCGAACCAGTCCTGGCGGGTCCAGGTCGTCGGGTCGCTGACCCCCAGCGCGGCCACCGGGAGGTTGGTGGCCGCACTCGACGCGGCGCCCTTGACCACCGCGCCCACCGGGAACGACAGCCGCACGCCGGCCGACCGGACGACGCTGGACACCACGCCCAGCGCCACGCCGTTGGTGATCCCGCTCATCGCACCCAGCGCGGTGCGGCGGGACGCCCGCTCCTGCCTGCTGCCGCGGATCGGTCTGCCGGCCGCGCGGGCCAGCGCATCGGCGGTCTCCTCGGGCAGGGTGCTGGCCGGCCGGCCACGGACGGCCATGTCCAGCCAGGTGACGGCGTTGAGCGCGGTGGTCCCGGCGGCGCCGGCGAGCAGGCCGCGGGTGAAGGTCCCGGTCATGCTCTGACCCTGCGCGGGGATCGCATGACCGGCAACCGCAGCGCCGGCCGGGTCGGGTGGGGCGGCACCGTGGGCGCTCTCACCACGTCGGGACACCCGGCGCACACGTCCGGGTGGCACCGTGGAGGACAGCGCCCGAGGTCGTGTGCTCCCCGACCCCCGCCAGCCGTTCCGCGGTGCTGCGCATCCACTCCCTGAAGGTCTTCCATGGTCACCCCTGCGCCCTCCCGTCCTCGTGCCCCGGCTCCGGGTCTCCTCCGTTCCGCGCTCGCCCGGGCCACCTCGTCCGCCACCCCACCGTCACTGCGCCGGCTGCGGGTGGCGGTCGCCGTCCTGTTCGGTCTCGACGGCTTCGTCTTCGGCAGCTGGGCCGCCCGGGTGCCCGACGTCAGCGCCGCCACGGGCGCCGGCCACACCGCGCTGGGCGTCGCGCTGCTGTGCCTGTCGCTCGGCGCGCTGGCCTGCATGCAGGTCACCGGCGGGCTGTGCGCCCGGTTCGGCACCGGGCGACTGGCGGCGCTGGCCGGCACGGCCGCCAGCGTCAGCGCCGTCCTGCCCGGGCTGGCCGGCTCGGTGCCGGCGCTGTGCGCCGGGCTGTTCGCCTTCGGCGCCCTCACCGGTGCGGTGAACGTCGCCGCCAACAGCGTCGGGGTGCAGGTCGAGGCGCGGGCCGAGCGGCCGCTGCTGTCCGGTCTGCACGCCGCCTTCAGCGGCGGCGGGCTCCTCGGGGCGCTCGTCGGCGGGTTGGCCGCGACGGCCGTGGGCGTGGCGCCGCACCTGGCCGCCGTGGCCATCGTCGGCCTGGTCGCGATGGCCTGGGCCGGCCCGGTGCTCGTCCGCGGCGACGCCCCCCAGCCGGTGGCCGATCCGCTCGCCCCGGCCGCCGGCGTCGCACGCGGGCGCCGACCCACCGGCGTCCTGGTGCTGCTCGGTGCGGTGGCCGGGGCCACCGCCTACGGCGAGGGCGCACTCAGCGACTGGGGTGCGCTGCACCTGCGGGAGCAGGTGTCCGCGGCGCCCGCCCTCGCGGCCGCCGGGTACGCCGGCTTCTCCTCGGCGATGGCCGCCGGCCGGTTGGCCGGCGGCCGGCTGGTGCTCGCCCTCGGCGAGCGGCGGCTGCTGGTCGGTGGCTCGCTGCTGGCGGCGGCCGGCGCCCTGGCCGCCGTGACGACGACGTCCCTGCCGGTCGCGCTGGCCGGCTTCGTGGTCGTCGGCCTCGGGCTGGCCAACGTCTTCCCGCTGGCGATCGCCCGGGCCGGTGCGCTCGGCGGGCCCTCCGGCGTCGCGCTGTCCACCACGGTCGGGTACACCGGCCTGCTCGGCGGCCCGCCGGTGATCGGCTTCCTGGCCGAGCACGCCGGGCTGCCCGCGGCGCTGGGCACGGTGTCGCTGGCGGCGGTGCTGGCCGCGGTCCTCGTCGTCGGCGTCCAGGGCGAGCAGGTGCGGCGCCCGGTGCTGCCCCGGTGGGGCCGGACGCAGCCGGTGTTCTTCGGACGGCGACCGGTGGCGGTGGTGCTGCGCCCGGTCGGTGGCGTGCTGCGACCGGCGGCGGTCCGCACCCAGGTCGGCGTCTGCAGCTACGTGCGGGACCTGGAGCTGCTCGGGGTCGGCTGAGCCCGACCGGGCCGGCCAGGAGAGGGCCGGACCGGCCAGGCCGGCGCACCGTGACCCCCGCGGTCCTCCGGCGTGGGACCCCGTGCGTGAACTCGGTGTTCCGATCGGTCGCACCCCGTTGACCGGCGGCCGCGAGGGGAACACGCTGGCCCGCACCTGATCCGTGGGGTGCCCAGCCGGAGGACCGCAGATGACCGTCGAACCCGCACCCGCCCGCACACCGCACGGACCGGGACGGGGGGTCGAGGCGGAGGCGGTCGACGCCGGCTACCTGGCGCGCCGGCAGCTCCGCGGCGGCACCGCCGGGTGGGTGCTGCTCGCCGGCCTCGGCGTCGCCGCGGTCATCTCCGGGGACTACGCCGGCTGGAACTTCGGGCTGGCCGAGGGCGGGTTCGGCGGGTTGCTGATCGCCGTCGTCCTGATGGCGGTCATGTACTCGGCGATGGTCTTCGGCCTGGCCGAGCTGGGCTCGGCACTGCCGACCGCCGGCGGCGGCTACACCTTCGCCCGCCGGGCGCTGGGCCCCTGGGGCGGCTACGCGACCGGTGTGGCGGTGCTGATCGAGTACGCCATCGCCCCGGCGGCGATCGCCACCTTCATCGGCGCCTACGTGGAGTCGCTGGGCCTGTTCGGCATCACCGACGGCTGGTGGGTGTACCTCGCGGCCTACGCCCTGTTCATCGGCGTCCACCTGCTCGGCGTCGGTGAGGCGCTGAAGGTGATGCTGGTGATCGCCGCGGTCGCCGTCGCCGGCCTGGTGCTCTACCTGGTCGGGGCGATCCCCGCCTTCGACGCGGCCAACCTGACCGACATCGCGCCCACCGACGCCGCCGGCGCCTCGGAGTTCCTGCCCTTCGGCCTGATGGGCGTCTGGGCGGCGTTCCCGTTCGCCATCTGGTTCTTCCTGGCGGTGGAGTGCGTGCCGCTGGCGTCGGAGGAGGCCAAGGACCCGGCCCTGTCCCTGCCCCGGGGGATCGTCGCCGCGATGGGCCTGCTGCTGGTGCTGGCGGTGCTGATGCTGGTGTTCACCGCCGGCGCGGGCGGTGCGCAGACGATGTCGGCCAGCGGCAACCCGCCGGTGGAGGCGCTCGAGGTCGCCGGGGCGTCCAGCGGGCTCACCACGGTGATCAACTACGCCGGGCTGGTCGGCCTCATCGCCAGCTTCTTCTCGATCATCTACGCCTACTCCCGGCAGACCTTCGCGCTGTCGCGCGCCGGCTACCTGCCCCGGGCGCTCTCGGTCACCAACTTCCGCAAGGCGCCGGTGCTGGCCCTGCTGGTCCCCGGCGCCGTCGGCTTCGCGCTCTCGCTGACCGGGCAGGGGGCGATGCTGCTGAACATGGCCGTCTTCGGGGCGACGGTCTCCTACGTGCTGATGATGGTCAGCCACATCGTGCTGCGCCGCCGCGAGCCGGACCTGCCCCGGCCCTACCGCACGCCCGGCGGCACGGTCACCACGGGCATCGCCCTGGTGCTCGCCGCCGCCGCGGTGATCGCCACCTTCCTGGTCGACCGGACGGCGGCGCTGTGGACCCTCGGTGCGTTCCTCGCGTTCCTGGCGTACTTCGCCCTCTACAGCCGCCACCACCTCGTCGCCTCCGCGCCGGAGGAGGAGTTCGAGCTGCTGGCCGCCGCCGAGGAGGACGTGCGGTGACGGTCCGCCGGGCGACGGTGGGCGGGCACACCCACGAGTTCCGCTCGCTGACCGACGTGCTCGCGAAGGCGACGCCGGCCCGCTCCGGTGACGTGCTCGCCGGGGTGGCCGCGCAGTCGCAGGCCCAGCGGGTGGCGGCGCAGTACGTGCTCGCCGACGTCCCGCTGGCCGCCTTCCTCACCGAGCCGGTGGTCGGCTACGACGAGGACGACGTCACCCGGCTGATCCTGGACACCCACGACCGGGCCGCCTTCGCCCCGGTCGCCGCGCTCACCGTGGGGGAGTTCCGCGACTGGCTGCTGGCCCGGGCGGCCGAGCGGGACGAGACGGCGATCTCCGCCCTGGCCCGCGGGCTGACCCCGGAGATGGTCGCCGCGGTCTCCAAGCTGATGCGCAACGCCGACCTGGTCTCCGTCGCCCGCCGGGCCCGGGTGGTCACCGGGCTGCGCAGCACCCTCGGCCTGCCCGGCCGGCTGGCGTCCCGGCTGCAGCCCAACCACCCGACCGACGACGCCGTCGGGGTCACGGCGAGCATCCTGGACGGGCTGCTGCACGGCTGCGGGGACGCCGTCATCGGGATCAACCCGGCCACCGACTCCCCGGCGCAGACCATCGCGCTGCTGGAGCTGGTCGACGCGGTGATCAGCCGCTACGAGATCCCCACCCAGTCCTGCGTCCTCGCGCACGTGACCACCACGCTGCGGGCGCTGGAGGCCGGGGCGCCGGTCGACCTGGTCTTCCAGTCCGTCGCCGGCACCCAGGCCGGCAACCGGGGCTTCGGCGTCACCCTCGACCTGCTCGCCGAGGCGCAGGCCGGCGCGCTGGAGCTGGGCCGGGGCACCGTCGGCCGCAACGTCACCTACTTCGAGACCGGGCAGGGCTCGGCGCTCTCGGCCGACGCCCACCACGGCGTCGACGGCCCGGTCGACCAGCAGACGCTGGAGTGCCGGGCGTACGGGGTGGCCCGCCACTTCGACCCGCTGTTGGTCAACACCGTCGTCGGGTTCATCGGCCCGGAGTACCTCTACGACGGCAAGCAGGTGATCCGGGCCGGGCTGGAGGACCACTTCTGCGGCAAGCTGCTGGGCCTGCCGATGGGCGTGGACGTCTGCTACACGAATCACACCGACGTCGACGGCGACGACACCGACGTCCTCACCCTGCTGCTGGGCGCGGCGGGCTGCGCGTTCGTCATCGCCGTCCCGGGCTCGGACGACGTGATGCTGCACTACCAGTCGCTGTCGTTCACCGACGTGCTCACCGCCCGCTCGGTGCTCGACCTGCGCCCGGCGCCGGAGTTCGAGGCGTGGCTGGCGCGGATGGACCTGCTCGACGACGCCGGCCGGGTCCGGGAGCTCACTCCCGACGCCCCCGCCGCCCGCGCCCTGCTCGCCGCGGCCCGATGACCACCAGGGATGGGGCAGAAGTGGCCATTTCTGCCCCGGGAGACGACCCCTGGGCGGTGCTGCGCAACGCGACCCGGGCGCGGGTGGCGCTGGGCCGGTCCGGCGACGCGCTGCCCACCGCCCGGGAGCTGGAGTTCCGCGCCGCGCACGCCGCCGCCCGCGACGCCGTGCACACCCCGCTGGACGGCGACCGGCTGCGCGCCGCGCTGACCGCCGCCGGCGTCGGGCTGGGCGTGCTGGAGGTGCACAGCGCCGCGCCGGACCGGGCCACCTACCTGCAACGACCCGACCTCGGCCGCCGCCTCGCCGAGGGGACGACGCTGCCCGCCGGCAGGTACGACCTGGCGCTGGTCATCGCCGACGGGCTCTCGCCGCGGGCGGTGCACGAGCACGCGGCCGGCACGGTGGCGGCGGTGCTCGACCGGCTGCCGGGCTGGTCGGTGGCGCCGCTCGTGGTGGCCGCCCAGGCGCGGGTGGCCCTCGGTGATCCGGTGGGGGAGGCGCTCGGCGCCGCGGTCGTCGTCGTCCTGGTGGGGGAGCGGCCCGGCCTCTCCTCCGCCGACAGCCTCGGCCTCTACCTGACCTGGGGCCCGCGGCCGGGCCGGGCGGACGCCGAGCGCAACTGCATCTCCAACGTCCGCCCGCCGCACGGGCTCGGCTACGCGCAGGCGGCCGACACCCTGGCCGGGCTGCTGCACGCCGCGCGCCAACTGGGCGCCAGCGGCGTCGTCCTCAAGGACGAGGGCGTCGCGCTGCCGCCCAGTGGTTGTTGAAGGACCCTCTCTCCCCCCACCCCTCGCGAGCTCGGGGCGGGCCCCTGAGAGAGGGCCTCGGTGGAACGGGGGTCCTTCAATCAGGGGGCGGCGTGGTCCCGGCCCGGGAACTCCAGCCGGCGCAGCGGCCCGATCTTCATGACCGAGCTGAGCAGCGCCTCCATCGGGTGGCGCTGGGGCCGCTGCACCTCGGCCGGCCAGTCCGGCACCATGTCCGGATCGGCGGGGGCGACCTCCACCTCGGCCACCCGGCCCTGCAGCCGGGCGCGCACCTCCTCGGCCGTGTAGGACCGGCGGTGCCGCTCATGGCGCAGCAACACCGCCCCGGTGGCGGCAACTCCGGCAATTCCGGCGACTCCGAGCAGCTTTCCGACCCGCATGACCCCGTACCGTAGTGGTGTGGCTCACAATCGCACCGGGTTCGCGCGTGGCACGTCCGCGCGGGCCCTCTCGTTGCACGAGGCCGGCGAGCTGACCCGGACCGGCGACGTGTGGGTGTTCCGCGGCGGCTCGCTGGCCGACCGCGCCATCCAGACGGTCACCAACGCCCCGGTCAACCACGTCGGCATGGCCGTCGTCCTCGACGACCTGCCACCGCTGCTGTGGCACGCGGAGCTCGGCCACTCGCTGGCCGACGTCTGGAGCGGCCGGCACCACCGGGGTGTGCAGCTGCACGACCTCGCCGACGCCGTCTGCGTCTGGAAGAAGCGGTACGGGCAGCAGGCCTGGCTGCGGCAGCTGGTCGGCCCGGCGGACGACGGCGGGGTGACCCGGGAGATGGAGGACGCCGTCCTGCGCACCATCGCGCGGCTGGACGGCAAGCCGTTCCCGACCACCCGCGGGCTGGCCCGGGGCTGGGTCAACGGCCGGCTGCGGCGGCACGAGACCAACGACACGGTGTTCTGCGCGGAGCTGGTCGCCGCCACCTACACCGCGATGGGGCTGCTGCCCGCCGACCGGCCGCTGAGCTCCTACGACCCGGGCAGCTTCTGGTCCGGGGACGCCCTGGAGCTCATCGACGCCCAGCTCGGTCCGGAGGTCCGGGTCGACGTCGCCCTCGACGCGCCCTGCCGCTGACGCCGGTCAGCCCCCGTCGCGCCCGGCGACGTCACCGGGGGTGAGCCGCCCGGCCAGCAGGTCCGCCGCGACCGAGTCCAGCGACCGGCCGGTGGCCCAGGTGTGCGCCCGCAGCAGGGCCAGGGCCGACGGGGCGTCGACGTCCCACGCCGTCGAGGTCCGCCCGACCGCCTCCCAGACCGCCGCGCGCCGGGCCGCGGCCGGGGTGCGCAGCCAGCCCGGGCCGTCCGCCGCCGTCCAGGACGACCACAGCGCCGCGTCACCGAGCGCGGAGGTGATCAGCGCGCCGACCGCCAGGGCGTCGAAGACGTCCAGCCGCGGCACGTCCTGCGGCTCGGTCAGGAAGACGTCGAGCACCCCCACCCCCGTCAGCGTCGAGCGCAGCGGCAGGCAGACGACGCCGCGGAACGGGGTGCCGGTGAGCAGCAGCTCCGCGTAGGCCGGCCACCGGCGGCGCAGGTCCTCCGCTACCGCGAAGACCGGCTGCCCGCTGTCGTACACCGCCGCGCACGGCCCGTCGCCGGCGGTGAACTGCAGCCGCTCGGCCCGGCCCGCCTCCGGTGAGCTCGTGCCCAGCGGGGTGCGGCCCCGGGCACCGGCCCGCACGCTGAACCCGACGCCGTCCACCGCGAGCACCCGGGCGGCGGCCCGGGCCAGCCGGTCGGGGAGCAGCTCCAGCTCACCGGAGCCGCCCGGCTCGGCGGCGAGTGCGGCGGCGAAGCGCCCGGCGAGGCTCACGACCCGAGGATCACCGCACCGGTCGCGGACCACAGGGTCTCGCAACGATCACCGGCGCGCCGCCAGCTGTGCGTGCACGCCGAGGTCCACCACGCTGTCGTCGTCGCCGGGCAGCTCCGGGTCGTGGGTCACGCAGACCACCAGCCGGCCGG
This sequence comes from Modestobacter sp. SYSU DS0904, assembly GCF_054051115.1. Lineage (NCBI taxonomy): Bacteria > Bacillati > Actinomycetota > Actinomycetes > Geodermatophilales > Geodermatophilaceae > Modestobacter > Modestobacter sp. SYSU DS0904. The sequence continues at coordinate 56,013 of NZ_JBJHAQ010000009.1, forward strand.
CCAGCGCGCGGCGCAGGTCGGCGACCAGGGCCGCGGCCGTGGGCGGGTCCAGGTGGGCGGTCGGCTCGTCGAGGAGCACGACGTCGCGGTCGGCCAGCAGCGCGCGGGCGACCGCCAGCCGCCGCCGTTCCCCGCCGGACAGCGACGTCCCGCCGGCCCCGACGGGGGTGTCCAGTCCGTCGGGCAGCGTGCCGAGCAGCGGGGCCAGCCCGGCGTCGGTCAGAGCCCGGTGCATCGCGGCCTCGCCGGTGGCGCCGGTGAGCTCGCCGCGCGGCCGGGCCAGCGCGAGGTTGGCCCGCAGCGAGGCGTCGAAGACGTGCGCGTCCTGCGGGCACCACGCCATCGCGGCCTGCACGTCGGCGCGGGTGAGCCGGGAGACGGGCACCGGACGCCGGCCGTCGCCGAGCACGTACTCGCCGGCGGACGGGCGCAGCGCGGCCAGCAGCACCGACAGCAGCGTCGACTTGCCCGACCCCGACGGCCCGGTGACCACCAGCCAACCGGTGCCGGCGGTGGCGACCAGGTCCAGGTCGCGCAGCACGCCGGCGCGCCCGGGCCAGCCGGCCGACAGCGATTCGGTGGCCAGCTCCCGGACCGGGCGCGGCGCGGGCAGCCGGTCGTCCGGCGCGGGGTCGGCCGCCACCGGCTCGGCCAGCACCGCCGCGATCCGGGCCCGGGCGTCGTGCAGCGCCAGGCGGTGACGACGGGCGGCGTTGATCGCCGCCAGCGGCTCCAGCAGGGCCAGCGGCGCGAGCGCCAGCACCGCCGCCACCGGGGCGGAGATGTCACCGGCGCGTACCGCCGCCGCGCCGGCCGCGAGCGCCAGCACGGCGGCCGCCCCGGTGGCGAGCGCGGCCACCGCGTCACCGACCGCCACCGCGGCGGCACCGGCCCGGGCGGCCCGGCCCTGGCGGCGGCCCAGGGCGTCGAGCCGGTCGACCGACCCGGGCACCAGGCCGTGCGCGCGCAGGTCGGCGGCGGCGTCGAGGGTGGCGGTGGTCTCCCGGAGGGTCACCGTCTGCAGCTCGGCGGCGGCGCGGGACACGCCCCGGTCGGCCCAGCGGTGCACCAGCAGCACGAGGAGCACCGCGGCGGCCAGCACCGCGGCCACCAGCCCGCCGGCCGGCGGGTGCAGCACGGTGAGCACCGCCGTCGTCCCCACCAGGACCGAGCCGGCCACCAGCGGCGGGGTGACCACCCGCACGGAGAGGTCCTGCACCAGGCCGACGTCGCCGACCAGCCGGGCCAGCGTCCGGCCGGGGGTGCGGTCGGCGGCCGGCCCCTGGGCCACCAGCGCCCGCCACAGCTGCAGCCGGGTGGTCGAGGCCAGGCGGAAGGCGGCGTCGTGGGTGGCCAGACGCTCCAGCCAGCGCAGCACCGCCCGGGCCAGGCCGAACCCGCGCACGCCGGCGGTGGCCACCAGCAGGGTGAGGATCGGCGGCTGCTCCGCGGCCCGCACGATCAGCCAGCCGGAGACTGCGGTGAGCGCGATGCCGGCCGCGCTGGAGGCGGTGCCGTAGCCCACCGCCCTCGCCAGCACGCGCCGCGGCCAGCTCAGTTCCGCGGCCGTCGTCGCGCTGACCGCCCCGACCGCGGTGGGCGGCGGTGCGCTCTCCGCCCCGGGCGTGGGCGCGCCGGCGGGAAGCGTCCGTGGGACCGAGGTCAGCGGCGGGGTACCGGTGGGGGCGGGCAGCTCCACGGTCCGGTCGGCGAGCGCGGCCAGCGCCGGTTCGTGGGTGACGAGCACGGTGCACAGCGAGCCGCGCAGCTGGTGCAGCACGGCGGCGACCCGGGCGGTCGCGGCGGTGTCCAGCGAGGCGGTCGGCTCGTCGAGCAGCAGCACCCGGGCGCCGCGCTGCACCCGCACCAGGGCCCGGGCCAGCGCCACCCGCTGCAGCTCGCCGGGGGACAGCGTGCGGCAGACCCGGTCGCGCAGGTGCTCGCCGTCCACCCACTCCAGCGCGGTCTCCGCCAGCCCGGTGGCCCAGGCCGCGTCGACGTCGCCGGCGTGCCGGCGCAGCTCGTCGACGACGGTTTCGGCGACGGTGCGCGGGAACTGCGGTACGACGGCGACGTCCTCGGGCCGCGACACGCGGCCGGTGACCTCGACGCCCGCGCCGTCGGCGAGCTGGCCGGCGAGCACCGCGAGCACGGTCGACTTGCCCGACCCGCTGGCCCCGCGCAGCGCGACCAGCTCGCCCGGTGCCACGGTCAGCGCCGCGCCGGTGACCGCGGGGACGCCCCGGCCGTCGAACCGCACGGTCAGGTCGGCGACGGTGATCCCGCGCGGTTCCCCGGCCGGCGGTGGCCCGACGACCGGGCGCGGCAGCGGGGTGGCCAGCACCCCGCGCGCGGCGGCCGCGGCCTCGGCGGCGTCCTCGGACGCGTGGTGGGCCGAGCCGAGGGCACGCAGCGGGGCGAACGCCTCGGGGGCCAGCAGCAGCGCGAGCAGCCCGGCGTCCAGGCCGATGCCCCCCTCGACCAGCCGGACGCCGACGGTGACCGCGACCAGCGCGACCGACAGGGTGGCCAGCAGCTCCAGCACCAGCGAGGAGAGGAAGGCCGTGCGCAGCGTGGCCAGGGTGCGGCGGCGGTGCGTCTCGCCCAGGTCGGCGAGCGCGGTCAGCTGGTCGGCGGCGCGGCCCAGGCCGCTGAGCACCGGCAGCCCGCGGACCAGCTCGGCGACGTGCCCGGCGATCCGGTCCAGCGCGCGGGCGGCCCCGGCCGTCTCGTCGCGGGTGTGCAGCCCGACCAGCGCCATGAACAGCGGCACCAGCGGCAGGGTCACCGCCACCAGCACGGCGGAGAGCCAGTCGGTCACCCCGAGCACGACCAGCAGCACCGGCGGGACGACGGCGGTCTGCGCCAGCGCCGGCAGGTAGGTGGCCAGCGCCGGGCCGAGGTCGTGCAGCCGGGTGGTCGCCAGCACCGCCGCGGGCCCGGTGCCGCCGGCGGCGGTGACCGCCTCGCCCTGCCCGCCCAGCAGCCGCTCGAGCAGCCGGCGGCGCAGGGTGTCCTCGGCGCGGCGGGCGTCGCGGGTGGCGACGACGGTGCCCAGCCCGCCGGCCAGCGCCCGCACGGCGGCCCCCAGCAGCGCCACGGCCAGCGCCGTCCCCGGGTCCTGCCCGGCGAAGACGTCGGCGACCGCCCGGGCGAGCCCGGCGGCCAGCAGCACCACGCCGGCGGTCTGCGCCAGCGCCAGCACCCCGGCCCGGGCGAGGGCGCCGGTGAGCCCCGGCACTCCGGCGAGCGCACCCAGCGGCCCGCGCCCTGCCCCGCCGCCGCGGCCACTCGGCCGCGCCACCTCACCCGAGTGGCCACTCGGGTGCCGCCCGGCCTCGCCGAAGTGGCCACTTGGGTGCCCTCCCTCGCCGAAGTGGCCACTTCGGCGACGCAGGCTGCGGGGGGTCACGCGTCCACCGGCTCCCCGGGCACCTCGTGCGGGGTCTGCGGCTCGGCGGTCAGCCGCTTGCGGAAGACCCAGTAGGTCCACGCCTGGTAGCCCAGCACGATCGGCAGGCCGAAGCCGGCGGCCCAGGTCATCACGGTCAGCGTGTAGTCGCTGACCGAGGCGTCGGCGATGGTGACGTCGAAGGCCGGGTCGATCGTCGAGGGGACGACGACCGGGTACGCGGCGCCGAAGATCGTCGCAGCCGAGCCGAGCATGACCACCGCCCACGCGCTGAACGCGGGGCCCTCCCGGTCCAGCCGGAGGTAGGCCGAGGTGAGCAGCACCGCCACGGCGGCGACCAGCCACAGCGCCGCGGTGACCACGGTGCCCGACCGCAGGTGCACCAGCCCGGCCCAGGCCAGCAGCGGCAGGGCGGCGACCGGCGACCAGCGGGTGGCGAACCGGCGGGCGGCCACCCGGACCGGGCCGTCGGTCTTCAGGGTGAGGAAGACCGCGCCGTGCACCAGCGAGAAGCCGAGCACCGCGGCCGCACCCAGCAGCGCCGACCAGCCGACGCTGGCGAAGGCCCCGCCGACCCGGGTGCCGTCGGCGTCGATGGGCAGGCCGAGGGTGGTGCTGCCCAGCGCGGCGCCGATCCCGAGGGCGGCGATCAGCGACCCGGCGGTGATGACCTGGGTCCAGGTGGTGTCCCAGGCGGCGGTGTGGTGCGAGTGCCGCCACTCGAAGGCCACCGCCCGGATGATCAGGCCGAACAGCACCAGCACGAAGGGCAGGTACAGCGCCGGCAGCCAGGTGGCGTACCAGCCGGGGAAGGCGGCGAAGACGGCGCCGGCGGCGGTGATCAGCCAGACCTCGTTGCCGTCCCACAGCGGGCCGATGCTGCGCAGCATCAGGTGGCGGTCGGCCTCGCGGCGGCCGAGCACCGGCAGCAGCGCGGCGACGCCGAAGTCGAAGCCCTCCAGCAGCAGGAAGCCGGTCCAGAGCACCGCGACGGCGGCGAACCAGAGCGTCTGCAGGTCCATGGTCAGCTCTTCTCGGTGAGTCGGGTCAGTAGGCGAACGAGAGAACGTCGTCCTCGTCGCTGCGGCGGGTGCTCGCGCTGCCCGGCGTGACGTCGGCGCCGCCGTCGACGTCGTCGTCCGGGTGTCCGTCGGGGGTGTGCCCCGGGGTGGGGGCGCCGTCGCTGGTGGTCACGCCGCGGCGCACGAAGCGGGTGAGCAGCCACAGCTCCACCACCGCGAGCGCGCCGTAGACCAGCGTCAGCGCGATCAGCGACGTCCACACCTCGGCGGCGCTGACGCCGGGGGAGACGGCCTGGGCGGTGAAGAAGTAGACCTGCTCCTCGCGGGGGACGTCGGGGTTCGGGTGGACCACGAACGGCTGGCGGCCCATCTCGGTGAAGATCCAGCCGGCCGCGTTGCCGATGAACGGCGCACCGACGGCCAGCAGCGATCCGTAGACCCCGATCCGCGACGTCGGCACCCGGCCCCGCCGGGTGGACCACAGCGCGTAGGCGCCGACGGCGGCCGACACCATGCCCATGCCGATCATCAGCCGGAAGTTCCAGTAGGTGACCGCCAGCAGCGGGGTGTAGTCGATCTCCTCGCCGGCCTTGTCGCCGAACGACGGGTCGTCGGGGTAGGTGGCGCCGTAGGCCGCCGAGTACTCCTCCTGCAGCTCGTTCACGCCCGGCACGGCGGTGGAGAAGTCGCCGTGCGCCAGGTAGGAGAGCAGGTAGGGGACGGTCCAGGAGTGCACGTCGTCGCACTCGTTGCTGCCCAGCTTGCCGACGGCGAAGATCGAGAACGGCGCCGGCGCCTCGGTCGTGCAGAGCGCCTCGGCCGAGGACATCTTCAGCGGCTGCTGCTGGTACATCAGCTTGGCCTGGTAGTCGCCGGTGATCGCGACGAGCACGAACGCCAGCAGCGAGACGACCCCGCCGAGCCGGGCCGAGCGGCGCCACACCGAGTGGTCGGTGTCCTCCGGGCTGAGCCCGGCCAGCCGCCGCTTGCGCAGGTGGTAGAGGCCGATGCCGACCAGCAGGGCCCCGGCGACCATCAGCGCGCCGGCGATGGTGTGGCTGAAGGCAGCCAGCGCGGTGTTGTTGCCCAGCACCGCGAGGAAGTCGACCTGCTCGGGACGGCCGGTGGCGTCGTTGGTGACGACGCCGACCGGGTGCTGCATCCAGGAGTTGGCCGCGATGATGAAGTACGCGCTGACCACCGAGCCGATGACCGCCGCCCAGAGGGTGGCCAGGTGCACCTTCTTCGGGATCCGGCCCCAGCCGAAGATCCACAGCCCGAGGAAGGTCGACTCCAGGAAGAACGCCAGCAGCGCCTCGAGGGCCAGCAGGGAGCCGAAGACGTCGCCGACGAAGCGGCTGTACTCGCTCCAGGCCAGGCCGAACTGGAACTCCTGGACCAGCCCGGTCGCCACGCCGAGGACGAAGTTGATCAGGTAGATGCGGCCCCAGAAGCGGGTCATCCGCAGCCACTCGGGCTTGTTCGTCCGCACCCACATGGTGTGCATGACCACGACCAGGATGCCCAGGCCGATCGTCAGCGGCACCATCATGAAGTGGTAGACGGTGGTGATCCCGAACTGCCAGCGCGCCACGTCCAGGACGTCCACGGGCTTGCCCCTCTTCTCTCGCGTCGTACGCTCGACGCATACTTCTACCGGTCGTAGAACTTATTTCTACGCCTCGTAGAACGAAAGTTCTACGACCGGTAGAGACCATCGGCTGTGAGCCGCCGGACAGGGGAGGGACCTTTGGCCTCACTTGGAGAGCTGGAACGCACCGTCATGGACTGGATCTGGGCCGCCGGCGGGCCGGTGAGCGCCACCCAGGTGCGCGACGGGCTGGCTGACCGTGAGCTGGCTCTCACCACCGTGCACACCGTGCTCGGCCGGCTGGAGCAGAAGGGCTTCCTCGTGCACGACGACGCCCGCCCGCGGCGCTTCGCCCCGCGCGCCTCGCGCGAGGAGCACGCGGCCGGTCTGATGCGCGAGGTCCTCGGCCAGGCCGCCGACCGGCAGGCCGTGCTCGCCCGGTTCGTCGGCGGGGTCGACGCGGAGGAGGCGCGGATGCTGCGCGAGCTGCTGGCCGGCGTCGACCGGCCGGGTCGGGACGCCGGCGCCCGCTGACCGTGCTCCCCGCGACCGCGACCGCGCTCGCCGTCCTCGCCGCGCTGCTGGCCTGGCCGGTGCCCGCGGCGCTGGCCCGGGCCGGCTGGGCGCGCCGCGACCCGCTGGCCGCGCTGGTCTGCTGGCAGGCGATCGGGCTGGCCGGCGGGCTGTCCATCATCGGCGCGCTGCTGGTGCACGGCCTGGCGCCGTGGGGGCACTCGCTGCCCGAGGCCTGGTGGCACTGGGTCACCCGGCAGTCGGCCACCGAGCCGGTGCGCGGTGACCACTGGGTCGCCCAGACCCTCGCCGCGGTGCTCGCGGTGGAGCTGCTCGGCGTGCTGGCGCTCTCCTGGGCGCGCACCGCCCGCACCCGGCGGCGGCACCGGGAGCTGCTCGAGCTCGTCGTCGCCCCCCGCCCGCCCGGTCCCGGCACCGCGGACCCTGCGGACGAGGCGCTGCTGCTGGACCACCCGGCGCCGGTCGCCTTTTGCATCCCCGGGGCCAAGCCGCTGCTGGTGCTCTCCTCCGGGATGGTCGCCGAGCTGCCCCGGGACCAGCTGGCCGCCGTCGTCGCCCACGAGCGGGCGCACCTGCGCGAGCACCACCACCTGCTGCTGCTGCCCTTCGTCGCCTGGCGGGCGGCGCTGCCGGTGCTCCCGGCCGCCGACCGGGCGCACGACGCCGTCCGCGACCTGGTCGAGATGCGGGCCGACGACGTCGCGCTGACCGCGCTGCCCGGCCCGGACCCGCGGCGCACCCTGGCCGCGGCGATCGTCGCGTCGGCGGGCGGTGCCGGCGGTGCGGTGCCGGCCGGGGCGCTGGCGGTCACCGGGGGAGCGGTCGCCGTCCGGGTGCGCCGACTGCTGGCCCCGGCTGCCCCGCTGCCTCGCGCCGGCCGGGTGGGGGCGATCGCCGCCGCGCTCGCGCTGCTCCTCGTGCCGACCGCACTGCTGCTCCTCCCCGCCCTGGTCTGACCCCGCTCCTTTCGCCGAAGTGGCCACTTCGGCGAACCAGGGCGCGCACCGGAGTGGCCACTTCGGCGAGCCGGGGCCCGCGCCGAAGTGGCCACTTCGGCGAAGGGGACGCATCAGGGGGCGGCGCGGTGTCCGGGAACGCGGAACGGGCACCGGTCCGCAGGCGGAGTGCCTGCGGACCGGTGCCCGTTCGCTGCGCGGCAGGCCGCGCGCCGGAGGTCAGCGCGTGCGGCGCGCCTCGACGGTGTGGTCGTTCCAGTCGTCGTCGCCCTCGGGCTCCTTGGCCAGCAGGCCGGCACCGACGGACCAGACGATGCCGCCGACGAGGCCGATCCACGCGCCCAGCTCGGTGGACAGGTCGGAGCCGCGCTCGAAGGCGCCCGGCGCGTCGAAGACGTAGCTCAGCGACAGCAGGACGGCGGCGATGCCGACGGCCATGGCGGTCAGCGACAGGCCGCGGTGCTGGCGACCGCGGGCGCGGGTGGCCGCGTACTGCAGGCCGACGACCAGGCCGATGCCCAGGAACGCGACGAGCGGGATGGTGGTGTCGGTCTCGTAACCCGAACCGGAGGTGCTCTGCTCGCCGTCGGTGGACACCCAGTCCAGGAAGGTCGCGATCAGGAAGACCACGACGCCGGCGGTGGCGATGTGTGCACCCGTGGTCGACGCCGGGCGCGTGTGCTCGTGCGGGCGGCCAGTGCTGGGCCTGTTCGAATCTGCGTTAGCCATGACTCACCGTTACCCCGGTGCCCATGATCGACACGTGAAGTCATGTACTTGATAGTCGGGGCTCATCGTGCGGCGGGGCCGGGCGCCTCGCGACGGGCGGCGTCCCGCTCGCCGCGGGCCGTGTCGCGTTCGTCGCGAGCCTCGGCCAGGTCGTCCTCGAGCTGCACGATGACCTGCGCGGAGGCCAGCAGGTGGCCGTCGTCGAGCAGCACCCGTACCCGGGCGGCCAGCTGCAGCTGGTGCCGGGAGTAGCGGCGGTGGCCGCCGGGGGAGCGGTGCGGGTGGAGGACGCCGGAGGCGTCCAGGCTGCGCAGGAACGCCGCCTGCACCCCGAGCAGCTCCGCGGCCTGGCTCATGGTGAGCACCGGGTGGTCGGGGTCGTCCAGCCGGTCGAGCGGGTCGCTGCCCATGGGTCCTCCAGTGCTCCGGACGACGACGGGGGCGGGGCCGTCGGGCCCCGCCCCCGTCGAGGGTCGGTCGGCGTCAGCTCTTCGCGGGCTCCGCCGACTCCACCGCGGGCTGCTCGCCCTCGATGGTGTGCGCCGCCACCTCGGCCGGCCTGTCGGCGCGGGACACGGTGATCTTGCGGGCCTTCGCCTTCTCCGCGACCGGGATGCTCACGGTGAGCACGCCGTCGTGGTAGCTGGCCTCGAGCTGGTCGGTGTCCAGGCTTCGGCCCAGCACCAGCTGGCGGGTGTAGCTGCCGAACGGGCGTTCGGCGACCTGCCACTGCGCTCCCTCGATCTGCGGGACCGAGCGCTCCGCGCTGATCGTCAGCGTGGTGCCCTCGACCTGCAGGTCGATGGAGCCGGGATCGACGCCGGGGAGGTCGAAGTGGGCGACGAAGTTGTCGCCCACCCGGTAGGCGTCCATCGGCATGCCCGCGAGCGGGCGCGCGGTGGTGGTGCCCGCTCGACCGGTCAGCTGGTCCAGCGCGCGGAACGCGGCGGACGTGGTGGCGAAGGGGTCGTAGGAGTTCAGCATCATGGCCGAGTACCTCCGGATTCGTGCTGTGTGCCGTTCTGGTGTCGCTGTGTTCTGTTGCCGCTGCCCGAGGCGTATCCCCAGCGGCGACTGCAGATTACCTCGGTCGCGCACCTGAGTAAACCTCCCGACGGCAGAAATGTTCCACCGGCTACTGCAGATCCGATCAGCCGGCGGCGGTGCCGAGGCGGCGCTGCACCACGGTCTCGGCGAGCCGGCGCGCCGCGGGCAGCGGGTCCTCGTGCGCGAGCTCGGGCGTGGTGGCGTACCGGGCGTACCGGGCCAGGGCGCCGTCGTAGACCAGCAGCAGCTCGCCGGCCAGTGATCCGGGATCGTCCGCGCCGGCCTCCTGGGCGAGGGTCTGCAGCCGCTCGGTGAGCAGCCGGGTGTCCGCGGCCAGCCAGGTCTGGCCCGGGTGTCCCCCGGGCAGCTCGGTGGCCGCGGCGAGGAAGCCGCACCCGCGCCGGTTGCCCTCCTGCCGGCGGTAGCGGGCCACCGCGTCGAACAGCGACAGCAGTCGCGCCGCCGGGTCGGTGCACTGCTGGAGCACCTCGTCCCAGGTCGCGCGCCAGCGCTCGTGTCGTTCCTGCAGGTAGGCGGCGACCAGGGCGTCCTTGCCGGCGAAGTGGGCGTACATCGTGGCCGGTGCGACGCCGGCCCGCCGCAGTACGGCGTCCACGCCGGTGGCGGCGATGCCGCCCTCGTAGAACAGCTCGGCGGCGGCGGTCAGCAGGCGCTCCCGGGCCGGCCGGGTGGCGGATGAGGTGGGCACCGTTCTACTGTAACGAGCGTTATGGCGAAACGATCGTTACAGACCACGACCGGTCGGCTCGGCTCGCTCGTGGGGGCCGGGCTCGCGGTCATCGCGGTCACGTACGGGCTGGCCCGCTACGGCTACGGCCTGTACCTCCCGCAGTTCCGCGCCGAGTTCGGCTTCTCGGCAGGAACCGCGGGGGTCCTCGCGGCCGGCAGCTACCTGGCGTACTGCGCAGCGGCGCTGGTCGCGCCCCGGCTGTCCCGCCGGAGCGGTGGCCGGACGGCGCTGTGGGCTGCCGGGGGCGCGGCCGCGGTGGGGTGCCTGGTGGTGGCCACCGCGACCTCCGTCCCGCTGCTCGCCGCCGGGGCCCTGGTTGCCGGCAGTGGTGCGGGGGCGGCGACCCCGGCGCTGGTGACGGCGGTCGCGGCGACGGTGCCGCCGGCGCGGGAGCCCCGCGCCCAGGGCGTGGTCAACAGCGGAACGGGTGCGGGCGTGGTGGCCGGGGGCCTGCTCGTCCTCGCCGTCCCCGAGGCGTGGCGGTGGGCGTGGGCATCGTTCGCCGTGGCCGCGGTGCTGGTGACCTGGTGGGCCGACCGGTCGGCCCGCTGGTCGGCGTCGGTCGATCCGGCCGGTGGGCCGCCCGCGGGCCGGCTGGGCCGGCCGCTGCTGGCCGCCGTGCTGGCCGGCGCCGGGTGCGCCAGCGTCTGGACCTTCGGCCGGGACCTGCTGACCGGCCCCGGTGGCCTGCCGCCGGGCCTGACCGGCGCCCTGTGGTGCGTGCTCGGCGCGGCGGGCCTGGCCGGTGGGGTCAGCGGGGCCTTGGTGCAGCGGGTGGGCCTGCGCGCGGCGTGGGCCGGGACGCTGGTGGTCGCCGCCGGCGCCTCGGCGCTGCTGGCCGTCGTCCCCGGCGTGGCCGCGGCTGCCGCCGTCGCGCTGGCGCTGTTCGGCAGTGCGTTCGTCGCCATGAGCGGCGTGCTCATCGCCTGGGCCGCGCACCTGCGACCGGCCGCCGCCGCGTCGGCCGCCGCCCGGCTCTTCGTCGCCCTGACGATCGGGCAGGCACTCGGCTCGGTGCTGCTCGGTGCGCTGGCCGACGCGCTCGGCATGCCGGGTGCCTTCCTGGCGGCGGCCGTCCTCGCACTGCTGGCCGCCACGGTCACCCAGCCCCGGCAGCCGGGCCGTCCGGACCCGGGCGCACCGCGGTCCCGCGACCGCTCCGTCACTACGGAGGGTGCGCCCCCTAGCCTGACCGGGTGACGGCCCACTCCCACGGTCACGGCCCCGCCACCGACGGCGAGCTGCCGCCCCCCGACCCCTCCGCCGTCGCCCGGCGCCGCTGGGCGGTCCGGCTGATGCTGCTGGTGCTGGTGCCGGTGGGCATCGCCACGCTGGTCGGGCTCGGTGTGCTGTGGCCCAGCAGCGAGCAGACCGCGGCGCAGCAGGCGGCCGAGTCCTTCCTGCCGCCGGGCACCACCTACCCGGAGGCGACCATCGTCTCGCTGGAGACCTACGAGTGCGCCGCGGCGACGGGCAACGCGCCTGCGCAGACCTGCGCCCGGGCGGTGATGGTCATCGCCGAGGGCGACAGCTCCGGCGACTACGTGCAGGTCGAGCTGTCGCCGGAGGTGGTGGCGGAGGGCATCGAGGTCGGCGACGAACTGGTGCTCAACCGCGACCCGGGGATCGACAGCGGGCAGGTCACGTACCAGTTCCAGGACTTCCCGCGCAGCACCCCGATCATCGTCCTGGCACTGGCGTTCACGCTGGTGGTGGGCGCAGTGGCCCGGTTGCGCGGGCTGCTCGCGCTGGTCGGGCTGGGGTTCGCCTTCTTCATCCTGCTGCAGTTCATGCTGCCCGGCCTGCTGGCCGGTTCCTCGCCGATCTGGGTCAGCCTCGTCGGCTCCTCGGCGATCATGTACGTCGTCCTCTACCTGGCCCACGGCTTCAACGCCCGGACGACGACGGCACTGCTGGGCACCCTGTTCGGGCTCGCGCTCAGCGCGGTGCTCGGGACCGTCGCCGTCGCCGCCGCCCACCTCACCGGCCTGGCCAACGAGGAGGCCGTGCAGCTCCTCCAGTTCGACCCGACCCTGGACTTCTCCGGCCTGGTGCTGGCCGCGCTCGTCGTCGCCGGGCTGGGCATCCTGAACGACGTCACCATCACCCAGGCGTCCGCGGTCTGGCAGCTGCACGAGGTCTCGCCGGAGATGAGCTGGGTGCGGCTGTTCCAGCGCGGCATGGCGATCGGGCGCGACCACATCGCCTCGACGATCTACACCATCGTCTTCGCCTACGCCGGGGCCGCGCTGCCGCTGCTGATGCTGTTCGAGATCTACCAGCGCCCGTTCTGGACCACCCTCACCGGTGCGTCGGTGGGCGAGGAGGTCATCCGCACCCTGGTGGGCGGGATCGCGCTGGTGCTCGCCGTCCCGGTGACCACCCTGGTGGGCGCGCTGGTGGCCACCGCGGCCACCTCGGCCTCCGGGGCGACGCCGGCCGGGCCGGCGCCGGAGCCCACCGCCGAGGAGCGCGAGGCCGAACGCCGCCGGGAGCGGCTGCGGGCGATGCGCGCGGCCGCGGTCGAGGGCGCGAGCGAGGGTGGCGGAGGGGGCGGCCGGCCGCCGCGGCCCCGGGACCCGGGCTGACCCGGGCGTCCGGCACCGGCGATGCTGACCCGGTGAGCACCGATCTGCTGGCCGCAGCGGCCGCCGCCCCGGGATTCCTGCCACCCGACGAGGGCCGTGCGCTGTACGAGGCCGCCCGCGCGGTCCCGGTCCCCGGGCCGCTGCTGGAGATCGGCAGCTGGCTGGGCAAGTCGGCGCTGTACCTGGCCGCCGCGGCCCGGGAGACCGGCCGGCAGGTGGTGAGCGTCGACCACCACCGCGGCTCGGAGGAGCACCAGCCCGGCTGGGAGTACCACGACCCCTCGCTGGTCGACCCGCGGATCGGCCGGATCGACACCCTGCCCGGTTTCCGGCGCACGATCGCCGACGCCGGGGCGGAGGACGTCGTCATCGCCGTCGTCGCCCGGTCGGAGGTGCTGGCGCCGCTGTGGATGACCCCGTTGGCGCTGCTGTTCCTCGACGGCAGCCACACCGAGGAGTCCGCCCGCCGCGACCAGGACGCCTGGGTCGGCACGGTCGCGCCCGGCGGCACGCTGGCGATCCACGACGTCTTCCCCGACCCGGCCGACGGCGGCCAGGCACCGTTCGGCGTCTACTCACGGGTGCTCGCCTCGGGGGAGTTCACCGAGCTGCCGGGCACCGGCTCGCTCCGGCTGCTGCGGCGGGTCTCCTGAGCTGACGGCGGCCGGCTCCCGACGACGGGGGACGATGGCCGGGTGACCGGAACCGATCAGCTGACCCGGGCCCGGGCCGAGGCGTTGGCCCAGATCGAGGCGCTGACCCGCGAGTTCGACGAGGTGGTGGCGGCCTCGGCCGCCTCGAACGCCGACGACGAGCACGACCCCGAGGGGGCGACGATCGCCTTCGAGCGCCAGCAGATCGCCGCGCTGCTGGCGACGGCGCGGCGCCGGCTGGCCGACGTCGACGACGCGCTCGCCCGGGCAGCGGCCGGCGACTACGGCCGGTGCGCGACCTGCGGCGACCCGATCGGCGCCGAGCGGCTGGCCGCCCGCCCGCAGGCGCGCACCTGCATCAGCTGCGCGCGATGAGCCAGCCGTACCCGCCGGTGGAGCCGTACGACACCGGGATGCTCGAGGTGGGCGACGGGCACTCGCTGTACTGGGAGCTCTGCGGCAACCCCGACGGCAAGCCCGCGGTCGTGCTGCACGGTGGGCCGGGTCAGGGCTGCACCCCGGGCATGCGGCGCCAGTTCGACCCGGCGCGCTACCGGGTGGTGCTGGTCGACCAGCGCAACAGCGGGCGCAGCAGGCCGTGGGCGGGGGAGCCGGTGGTCGACCTGTCGGCGAACACCACTGCGCACCTGGTCGCCGACCTGGAGCGGCTCCGGGAGCACCTGCGCATCGAACGATGGCTGGTCAGCGGCGGCTCGTGGGGGGTGACCCTGGGCCTGGCCTACGCGCAGGCGCACCCGTCGCGGGTGACCGAGCTGGTGCTGGGCGCGATCACCTCGGGCGACCGCTGGCTGCTGCGCTGGATCACCCGGGACATGGGCCGGGTCTTCCCGCGGGAGTGGGAGCGGTTCCGGGACGGGGTGCCCGCCGCGGAGCGGGACGGCGACCTGGCCACGGCGTACAGCCGCCTGCTGCACGACCCGGATCCCGCGGTGCGGACGCGCGCCGCGCAGGCGTGGTGCGACTGGGAGGACACCCACGTCTCCCTCGCCCCGGGGCACGAGCCCCACCTGTCGGTGGCCGCGCCGGAGATCCAGCTGGCCGTCGCCCGGCTGGTGACCCACTACTGGGGCAATGGCTGCTTCCTGGACGACGGGCAGCTGCTCCGCGACGCGCACCGGCTGGCCGGGATCCCCGGGGTGCTGGTGCACGGGCGGCTCGACGTCAGCGGCCCGCTGGATGTCGCCTGGCAGCTGCACCGGGTGTGGCCGGACAGCGAACTGGTCGTCCTCGGCGACGCAGGGCACAGCGGCAGCAACATGCGTGAGGCCGTGACCGCCGCGCTGGACCGGTTCGCGGACGGTCGCTGATCGGGTGGTCCACCGGCCCCGGGGTCAGGGCAGCGCGCCGACCTCCTCCAGTTGGGTGAGCACCTCCGGCAGGTCCGCGAAGGCATCCTGGACGTCCTCCGGGGTGGCGATCGACCAGGCGTTGACGCGCAGGTACTCCCGCAGCGCCGCGTCGAACTCCTCGGCGCCCACCTGTGTCCGGGCCTCGACCAGGGTCGCCCCGCCGACGGTGTAGACGGTGTCGTAGTACGCGGAGCTGGGTCGCCGGAACTGCTCCCAGTACTCGATCGGCTCGCCCACGCCGTGCCGGCTGGACCCGGGCAGATCGGCGAGACCGGCCGAGCCCTCGCCGTGCACCACCATCTGCGCGAAGGTCGCGAAGGACTCGTCCAGCCAGGGGTCGACGCCCTGGTTGTTGCCGACCAGGCCGTAGAACCACATGTGCGCCAGTTCGTGGGTCACCAAGGCCCGGCGGAAGTCCGGGTCGGTGTCGCCGAACTGGATGGCACCGGGGAACTCGATGCCGCTGGTCTGGCTGGAGAGCACCGAGACCCAGAGGTCGTCGTAGGGGAAGGGGCCCAGCAGGTCGACGAGGGCCTCCATCGACTGCTCCAGCTGGGTCAGCCACTGCTCCGGGGTCGCCTCGTCCACCTCCTCGTCGAGGCCGACGTGCACCCGGACACCCCCGATCTCCGCCGTCCGCACGTCGAGGTCGCCGACCGTCACCGCGACGTCCCGGACGGCGGGGGCGGTGAACTCGTGGACGGTGGTGCCCCCGGGGCCCTCGGTGGTGCCGACCAGCCGGCCGGCGCCGAGCACCTCGTACCGGGAGTCGGCGACCACCTCCAGCGAGGCGAGCTCGAAGTCCTCGCTGGAGGCCATCTCCCCGGCCACGCGGACCGCTGGGCTGCGGTCCCACCCGCGCCCGCGCTCCCAGGCGAGCAACGGGAAGGCGGTGGCGAACCAGGCGACGTCGGCCGCGGAGGCGGTGCCGACCCGTTCGTTCACGTCCGTGCCGAGCTGGACGGTGAACTCCAGCTCGACGGTGATCTCCTCGCCCGGTTCCGCGCACTCGGCCAGCGGCACCTCCAGCAGGGTGCCGGCGGGTGCGTCCTCGGGGGCTCCGGCCGGCACGTCCCGCATCTCCGCCGGGTCGCCGTCGACCCGGACCGCGGACACCGTCGTCCCGCTGCCGGCCCGGGCCGTGGCCGGCTTGTTGGCCCAGGATCGGAACACGAGCACGCAGGTGCTCAGGTCGGGGGTGAAGACGACCTCCTCCCGGCCGGACACCGTCTGCAGGTCTTCGGAGACGTCGAACCGCAGGTCGACCACCGGCCGGTCCGGCCAGGGCTCTGCCCGGGCCGGGGCGTCCGGAGAGGGCGCGGCGGTGGGGCGGGGGTCGGGGGAGCCGCCGGTCGTGCAGCCACCGAGCAGCACGGCTCCGGCGAGTGCAGCGATCGCGGCCTGTCGACGAACCGCGTGCATCACTGCCCTTCTGCCGGCGACGGGACAGCCCCGTCCCTGCCATCTTCCCGGGTGCTCGCGACTCCGGCGAACCCACGGGCATCGGCAGCGGACGGCGACCGGTGCACCTGCTCCCCGAGGCGGACGGGACGGGTGTGACGAACGAGGTGACTGTTGTCGCTGCGTGACCTTATGGATGCGCAAAGTGCGTGTAACGATTCGTTCCGTAACTGATGCACATGGTCCGCACCGTGGTGCCGGACGCTCGGAGGGGTCTCTTCTTGTCCAGACGTCACATCCGGGGTGGCCGTCGTCGCCGCTTCCTGTCCGCCCTCTCCGCCCGCAGCGGCCGACACGCCCGGAGCTGCGCCGCCGCCGCCGTCCTGTGCATGACCGCCGCCCTCGGCGCGACGACGGTGGGGGAGGGGCCCGCTGACCCGGGGGCGGCGAGCACTGCCGCTACCGCGGACAGCGGTACCGGCGCGGTCCAGCTCGAGCCGGCCCCTGCCGAGGAGACGGTGCAGCCGGAGGTCGACCCGGCCCCGCAGGACGCCCCGGCCCCTGCGCCCGCTCCCGCGCCGGCACCCGCAGCCGCGCCGGGCACCACGACCACCACGCCGGCGCCGGCGCCGGCACCGGCACCGGCACCGAAGCGGACCCCCGCTCCGGCACCGAAGCCGGCTCCCGTCCCCGCTCCGGCCCCGGCCCCGGCCCCGGTCCCGGCCCCGGCCCCGGTCCTGGTCGCGGACACCCCGCGCCAGGCGCCCACGGTGGCGCTGACCAACCGGACCACGTCCTTCAGCGCCGCGGGGTACACCGCGGACTACCGGGTCTTCGCCGAGGGCATCGACCCGGCGAAGCCGATCGGCCTGCTGGTGTACGCCGACGGCACCGGTGAGTACGGCGTCGAGAACCCGACCCAGTCCTACGCCATCGGCGGGTCCAACGGGCTGGCCGCCGTGGCGCGGGCGCACAACATGGTGCTGGTGGCGCCGTTCAGCCCGAACCGCTCGTGCCAGTGCTGGGAGCAGGGGGACGCCGCCGGGTACGCCAACTACCTGGCCGCGCTGATCACCCAGGCGAAGGCCCAGTACGGCGCCGGTGAGCTGTGGTTCTCCGGCTACTCCTCAGGTGCGCAGGCCGCCACCCGCTTCGTCTTCCCGGCCCACCCGGCGCTGTGGTCCGGGGGCGGCGGGGTCATCGCGATCGGTGGGGGTGGCGCACCGGCGGGTCGCGCCACCATCCCCGCGGACGTGAAGGGGAAGGTCGTCATGCGCTGGGACACCGGCGCCCTGGACACCGGCGCCGGCGGAGGGTTCAACGCCCTCTCCGGGGCCTACGGCGCCCAGGCCGGGCAGCAGTGGTACTCGGCCCAGGGCCTCAACACCCGGCTGGTCGCGCCGGCCGGGGTCGGGCACGACCGGTCCGGGCAGTTCGGCTCGATCGTGCGCGCCTTCCTCGACGAGCGCTGAGCCTCCGCCCCGGCACCGCCGGGGCACGACGACACCGGCCACCGCCGGGAGCTCCGGTTCCCGCGGTGGCCGGTTCGTCGTGCGGTGCGTTCAGCCGGTCCGGGTGGCCTGACCGAGCCGCATCACCCGGTCGAGGAGGTCCTGGGTGAGGTCGGCCCCGAGGTCGGCCGGCACCGGCAGGCCGCAGTCGGTGAACCAGTCCGGGGTCGCCTCGGGGTGCGGCCCGACGACGCCCACCGCACCGGCACCGAAGGGCGCGACCACCGCCGCGGGCAGCCCGTTCTCGTAGGTCGCCAGCACCTCGGCCGGCCCCCGGGTGGGGTCGAGGTCGAACCAGGCACCGTCCTGGAAGAACACTTGCCGGCGTCGGCCGTCCCAGATCACGGTGGCCACCGTGTCGCGGGTGTGCGACGGCCGCGCACCCGGAGAGGCGATGAACTGGTCGGTGTCGCCGGGCAGGAGTCCGAAACCGGGCGTCTCCCCGGCGAGGTAGCCACCCAGGCAGAAGCCCAGGTACCGGCCGCCGCCGGCGACGTAGTCGCGGACCGCGGGCGCCTGCTTGCGGAGCTTGCGCCAGGCCTTCTCCAGCTCACCGCCGCCGGGCTGGGCGTAGAGCACCGCGGAGGCGAGCACGGCCGGCTCCAGGGCGAGCCCCTCCTTGGGCCCGACGAAACGGACGTCGAGGTCCCACCTGCTCCGGGCCAGCGCACCGGCCACCGCCTCCGGGCAGCCCGACGTCGAGGCGGGGCCCCGGTAGACCAGCGCCAGCAGCCGCCGGTCACGGTTCTGCCCCTGACCCGGATGACGACCACGACCGAACACGGTCAGCCCCCGGTCGTCGTGTCGCGCGGCTGGGCGGTGCCCAGCACTTTCCGCCGCACGGCCGTGGTCGCCCGCCAGACGAGCTCCTCCAGCGGTCCGCGCAGGTGGGTCCGGCTCCACACCAGAGCGAAGGTGAGCACGACGGCGGTCTGCACGACCCAGTTGGCCACGCCGGAGACGGGGACCACGAGCAGCAGCAGGTGCAGGCTGTAGAGCGTCAGGGTCATGCTGCCGGCGGCGGCCAGCGGGCGCAGCAACGGCTGCAGGCCGCGGCCGAGCAGCAGGCAGGCACCCAGCACGGCCAGCGCGACGCCGATGGTGAACGCCAGGTCCAGCGGGCTGCCGCTGTGCGGCGCCGTGGCCGCCAGCCACCAGGGGCTGTTGATCGGCGTCGTCCCGGAAGGACCCAGGGTCAACGTCTGCTGGTAGACGTCGAAGTCCATCGTCTGCAGCGCGTCCTCCCGCAGCGCGCGGCCCCCCCCGGCGACGTTGAGCAGCAGCATCGACAGCAGGCTCGAGCCCAGGGCGAGCGCCAGCCCGATCAGGGTGATCTGGCGGACCACCCGCCGTGAGGAGAGCGCCGCCCGGCCCACGGCCATGCCGGCCAGCAGGTAGGCGATCCAGACCAGGGCGGGGAAGACCCCGGTGAGCACCAGCTGGGTCAGCAGGACCAGCGGGTCGGTGACCAGCTCGGTCAGCGTGGGGTTGGCCACCTGCGGGGCGAGGTCGCTGCGCAGCGCCTGGCTGGCCAGCGGCATCACCAGCGCCGCGATCGCGGCCGCCACCACCAGGCCCCGGGTGGGCAACCGGAGGAACGGGATGGCGAGGGCGAAGAGCACGCCGTAGTAGGCCAGGATCACCGCGGCGTCGTCGGCGCCCACGGCGTAACCGAACGCCAGGCCGAGCCCGGCGATGATCACCGCCCGGGTCAGCAGGGACAACGCGCCGGCCCGCCATGCCAGGCTGCGCAGCGGACGCTGCCCGCCGGTGGAGACCGCGATCCCGACGCCGGCGAGCAGAGCGAACAGCGCCGAGGCCTTGCCGTTGGACAGCAGCCAGGCCAGCGACACGTCGCCGTCGTCGGTGACCGGGTCGGTCAGGTGGACCGACATCATGCCCAGCAGGGCGACGCCGCGGGCGGCGTCGATCCCGACCAGCCGCGCCCGGGGGCGCCGGGGCACCGCCCCAGATCCCGGACCCGCCGGACTGCCCTCGGCCGGGGTGCCGGCGACGTCACCGGCCGGCGCAGGTGCACAGCTGTGCGGCAGCCCCGCTGCGGCCGGGCTCTGCGGTCGCAGCGGGGCCACGATGTTCTCGTGCTCACTCGTGTGGGACAGGGTCATGCCCCCCGGTTGGTCGACGCGGTGCTGAGCTGCAGGCTCTCGGTGGCCGGGTTGCCGACGCCGGCGGCGTCGGCGGACGGGTCGTCCCGCAACGGCAGCGTGCTGGCCGGCGCCCGGCCGATCTTCTGGGCGGGGATGCCGCTCCACGCGGTGCCGGCGGGCAGCACCTCGCCCTTCATGACCAGCGAGAGGTCGGCGATCGTGGCGTCCTCCTCCACGGTGGAGCCGTAGAGCACCACCGACTTGTCCCCGACGCTGGCCCGGTCCCGGATGATGACGTGATCCATCTTCATCACCCGGTCCTCGAAGAGGTGGGTCTGCAGCGAGGCGTTCGTGCCCACCGAGACGTCGTCGCCCAGGGTCACCAGGTCGAACTCGGTGAGGTAGGTCGTGTCGATCAGCGTGCGCCGGCCGACCTTCGCCCCGTAGAGCCGGAGCAGCGGGCCGAGCAGCGGGGTGCCGGTCAGCCAGGTCAGCAGCGCGGGCACCGCGGCCGCCTCGTAGATGCCGGTGACGAACTCGGTGCGCCGGACGAAGCCGCTCCACAGCGGCCGCACGCGCGGCTTGTACCGGCCGACGAGGACCCACTTGAGCAGGGCCACCGCCACCACGACGGCGAGGCTGGACAGCAGCGCGATCAGCGGCGCCACGACCACGGTGGCGAGGACCCCGGTGTTCGCCGAGAGCACGGACACCCCGTACAGCGTCGCGAACATGGCGACGGCCAGCACCGAGCTGGGCAGGACAATGCGGAGGAACTCGATGGCGTACCGGGCGCGCACCCGGCGGCGGCTGGGCGTGAACGTCTCCGCCTCGGTGTACTCCTCGTACATCTCCCGGCGCGGCAGGTTGATCGGCGGGGAGCCGAGCCAGGAGCTGTCCGCCGGCACGCCCCCGGTCGGCGGCACGCTCCGGACACCGATCAGCGAGCCGTCGCCCAGGTGCGAGCCCGACGGGATGAAGGCGGCGTTCCCGACGAAGGCCCGGGCGCCGACCTCGGTGGCCTGGAAGGCCACGTGCCCGTTGGCGTAGGTGGCGCTGCCGACGCTGGCCATGTCGGCGACGAAGCTGCCGTCGCCGAGGGTGAGCAGGTCGGGGTCGATGTTGGCGATGGTGGAGACCTCGGCGCCGCGGCCCACCTTGGTGCCCACGGCCCGCAGCCAGATCGAGGTGTAGAGCGTTGCGTACATGCTGTTGTTGAGCATCAGGCTCATCTCCAGCAGCTTGTCGCCGAGCCACTTCTCCAGCCCCAGCTTGGAGCGCAGGTGGTGCACCCCCGGCGGGGTCTCGGTCAGGGCGAACCGGCGGCAGCCCAGGATCAGCGCGAGGGAGGCCGCCACGAACAGCGGGCCCGAGAGCGCGGTGGCGAGCAGTGCGGCGCCCAGCCCGAAGGTCAGCAGCACCCACCAGACCAGTACGACCACGGGGAGCAGCACGAAGAAGGGCAGCAGCTCCAGGAGCGCGATGCCGGCGGCGAAGCCGGTCCGGAGCTGGCGCGACCAGGTTCGTGGCGCCTGCATGCACCCGGTCATCAGCTCGAGCACCGGGTCGATCGCCTCGGTGGTCGCCTGGGCCGGTGACCCGGCCCAGGTCGCGCCCGCGGGGACGACCTGCCCGGCCGGCAGCAGAGACTGTTCGCGCAGCACCCCGCCCTGGTCGACCGCCGAGCCGGCCTCCAGCAGGGACTGGGAGCCGATGGTGGCGCCGGCGCCCACGGAGACCACGCCGAGGGAGAGGACCCCGTCGGCGACCCGGTGGCCGTGCAGTTGCGTGCCGTAGCCGATGGTCGCGCCGGGGCCCACGTCCAGCAGCGCCGGGAGGCTGATCTCCGCCGTCCCGATGTGGCAGTCGTCATCGATCCGGGCGCCGGCCAGCCGCAGGTAGGTGGCCGCCCACGGCGACCCGCTGAGGACCGTCAGCGGGGAGATCACCATCAGCTTCTGCACCGTCCAGACCCGCAGGTGGGTCCAGCTCCACAGCGGGTGGTCACCGGGCTGCAGCCCACGGGACAGCAGCCGGGAGCCGACGACCGGCAGCACCCAGCGGACGACGAGGAAGAACGCCGGCAGGGCGAGGGCCAGCTGGACGACCAGGGCGGCCGACGCCTCCCCGTCGTTCAGCGCGTACACCACGGCCGCCGGGAGCAGGAACAGCAGGACGATGCCGTAGAAGGTGGCCAGCTGGGCCGACCCGAAGGCGGCGACCCGGCGGCGGGAGGACTGCACCGGACGGCGCAGGTGCGGCTCCGCGACGGCTTCCCCGGACTGCGCGCCCTCCTCCAGGTGCGCGGCGAGGGAACGGACCGTCGGGTGCCGGTAGAGCTCGAGGATGGACAGCCCGGCGCCCAGGTCGCTGGAGCGCATCGTGGAGATGATCCGCGCGGCGAGCAGCGAGTGGCCACCGAGCGCGTCGAAGAAGTTGGCCTCGACCGACACCGCCCCGGACGGCAGCCCGAAGGCCTCCTCCCAGATCCCGGCCACCCAGGCCTCCACCGGGGAGTCTGGGGCGACGTAGGAGCCGGTGTCCCGCATCAGGCGCGGGCCCTGTGGTTCGGGCAGCGCCTTCCGGTCGGCCTTGCCGCTGGGCAGCATCGGGATGGTGTCGACCACGTCGAGGAAGGCCGGGACCATGTAGGGCGGCAGCTGCTGCAGGACCAGGTCGTGCAGCTCGGCGACGAGGCCCTCGGCATCGTCCCCGGGGCGGGGGATCACGTAGGCGGCGAGCTCTCCGCCGGTCTCCGGCGCCTCGAGCAGCGTGACGACCGCGGCGGTGACCCGGTCGTGCTGCAGGAGCATCCCTTCGATCTCCTGCAGGTCGACGCGGTGACCGCGGACCTTGACCTCGCTGTCGGCCCGGCCGAGGTACTCCAGCTCCCCGTCGGGGAGGAAGCGCCCGAGGTCGCCGGTGCGGTAGAGCCGCTCGCCGGGGAACCCGTTCGGGTCGGGCAGGAACCGGTCGGCCGTGAGGTCGGGGCGGTTGACGTAGCCGAGGGCGACGCCGGGACCACCGACGCAGATCTCGCCGACCTCGCCGTTGCCCACCGGCCGCCGCTCGTCGTCCAGCAGGGTGACGCGGTAGGTCGGCAGCGGCCGGCCGATGGTCACCGGCTTGCCGGGGTAGAGCTCGGCCATCGTGCAGGTGACCGTGGTCTCCGTCGGACCGTAGGTGTTCAGGATCCGGCGCCCCGGGCCCCAGCGGTCGACGAGCTCGCGCGGGCAGGCCTCGCCGCCGACGTTCACCGTGCGGATCAGCGGGAGGGTCCGGTCCAGGGTGGCCAGCACGGTGGGGACGCAGTAGATCATCGTGATCTCGTGCTCGGCCAGGAAGTCGGCCAGCCCCGACCCCACCCGGCGCCCGTCGGTGGGGCCGGCGACGAGGGTCGCGCCCACCGCCCAGGTCGGCCAGATCTCCTCGATGGAGAAGTCGAAGGCGATCGTCATGCCCTGGTAGACCCGGTCGGTCGGCTCGACGCCGTACAGCACCGGCACGATGCCGATGAAGTTGCAGATGCTCGACTGGGCGATCTCGACGCCCTTGGGGCGGCCGCTGGAGCCCGACGTGTAGATGATGTAGCAGACCGGGTCCCCGTCGCTCTCCAGCTCCGGGCGCCAGCTCGGGGCAGCCGCGAGGGCCCCACCCAGCTCGTCCAGGTACAGCGGCGGGCAGGGCAGCCCGGCGCAGGTCGCGGCGAACGACGTGGTCGTGACCACGAACCCGAGCTCGGAGTCCTCGGCGATGTACTGCACCCGGTCCGCCGGGGCCGCCGGGTCGATCGGGACGAAGGTCGCCTCGGTCTTCGTCACCGCGAGCAGGGTGACGTAGGTGTTGACCGAGCGGTCCAGCAGGATGCCGACCCGGACGCCGGCCCGGACGCCGAGGCGTAGCAGGTGGTTGGCCAGCCGGTTGGCCCGCTGGTCGAGGTCGGCGTAGCTCAGGCGCTCGCCGTCGCACTCCAGCGCCGTCGCCGAGGGGTGCTGGTCGCAGGTCCGCTCGAAGTACTGGGACAGCCGGGTCGTGTCGTGCGGCGGTCGGGGCGGGTGGCCCGTGACGTTGTCGGAGAAGGAGAAACGCCGGTCCGTGCTGTCGAGCTGGGTGTCCCCGGGGGTGGTGAAGCCGGGGATGAAGTCCCAGCTGTCGCGCTCCGTCGCCATGTACTCGCTCTCAGAGTTGACAATCAAGAATCCTGATCGACGTTAGGGAGAAACACAGCCGAGGGCCAGGGAATCCAGGTGAACGATTAACGCCGCGCGCGACTATGACTTCTCGTGGGGGCTCAATAACGGCCAGTCAGCGGTCCTCGAACGTCAACCAGGAATGGTCTCGCAGTGTCACTAATTGCCTCCGGAGAGTGCATTCCGCTCCTCAACCTGCAGGTAGCGCGAGGAGGGGGATCCCAGTGCGCGTAGGGGTGCGCCGGCAACGGGCTCGGCGACCGCTGGTAGTGGTGGCCACCCCCGCCGAGGTGCTCGACGGCACGGACGTCGGCCTGCTCGGTGATGCCGAACGAGCCCGCAGCGCGTCCTTGCGGGACCCGGCCGACCGGGCCGCCTACGTCGCCGCCCACCTGCTGGTGCGCCGGTGTGCGGCGGCGTTGACCGGGCGGCCGGTGACCGAGCTGTCCGTGCGCCAGTGGTGTGCCGACTGCGGGACGGCCGGGCACGGCCGCCCCTCCCTCGTCGGCCTCCCCGACGTGCACGTCAGCTGGGCACACACCCGGGGGACCGTGGTCGCCACCGCTGCTTGGGGCCGGGTCGGGGTGGACGTGGAGGCGCTGCCTGCGGACGGCGCCGCAGCCGGCCGGTTCCCCTGGCTGGCGCCGGCCGAGAACCGGCAGGTTCAGTCGGCGGCCGACCCGCCGCTGCTCGCCCTCCGCTACTGGCTGCGCAAGGAGTGCTTGGTGAAGGCCGGGATGGGGACCCTCGACACCATGCACCGGATCGATCTGTCCCGGGCCGGCGAGCGCGTGGACCCCGCAGGGCGGTCGGTGACCGGCTATCGCGGGATGCGCGTGGTCGACTGGTACGAGCCGGCGCTGGTTGCGCAGGTGGCGTTCGCCTCCGCGGGGGCGGGGATGCCGGACATCCGTTCCTTCGCCCGGCTGACCAGGCAGCCAGGGCGCGACTGAGTGGTCCAGCCGGCGGACCGAGCTCGGCCACCGTGTACCCGGGCCGCTGGTCGAGTCGATCGATTCGGTCTGTCGCCGGGGGCGCGGGTCACGACAGGGCGCTGGCCAGCTCCGGATCGGCCAGCACCTCGGGCAGGTTGGCGAATGCGGCCCGCGGATCGTCGGGCGTCGCGATCGAGTAGTCGTTCTGATCCAGGTACCGGCGCAGGGCCCGGTTGAAAGCCCTCCGCGCCTACGTGTGCCCGGGGTCTCGACCAGCACTGCGCCGCCGCCCAGGTCGCTTCTCGGTCCCAACCTCGGCCCCTCTCCCACGGGAGCATGGGGAATCCGGTGGCGAACCAGGCGACGTCGGTCCGCGAGGACGTGCCGACCCGCTCGTCCACGTCACTGCCGAGCGAGACGGACGTCGAAGTCGAGTTCGACGGAGACCTGCTCGCCCGGTCCCGAGCAATCGGTGAGCGGAACCTCGAGGGGCCGGTCAGCCGGTACCAGGCGGCTGACCGGCCGCGCTGGACCCGGTCTCCCGGTGCAGCGGCCGGGCTACCCGTCCCGGTGTCGTCCCGTCCCGGCGGTCCCGGAATCCACGGTCGGAGACGCAGCGGCAGGGGCAGGGGCAGGGAGCAGCATCCGCTGCACCCTTGTCGCGGCACTGTTGATCAATCCCTCCAACGGCCCGCGTCCCCTCCTGGCCATCCACACGACGGCAACCAGGACAACCACGACCATCTGCACGACGAACGTCCACACCTTGCCCCAGGGCAGCGGAACGAGCGAGAGGATCAGCAGGTGCAGGACGTACAGGGTGAGGGTCATGTTCCCCACCGCTGCGAGGGACCCGAACTGGGACGGCGCTACGCGGCTCACCAGGAGGACCGCGCCGAGGAGGGCGAGCGAGATGCCCATCGTCCCGAACA
Organism: Modestobacter sp. SYSU DS0904; assembly: GCF_054051115.1. NCBI lineage: Bacteria > Bacillati > Actinomycetota > Actinomycetes > Geodermatophilales > Geodermatophilaceae > Modestobacter > Modestobacter sp. SYSU DS0904. Next base: position 81,743 of record NZ_JBJHAQ010000009.1, read on the forward strand.
GTTCCAGGGGCGTCCCCGAGTAGGGAGTGTCCGTGGCCAGCCACCAGGAGGTGTCCCGAGGCGCCTGGAAGCCGGGACCCCACTGAAGGGCCTCCTCCAGTTCCGTTGCACCCAACCGGCCCTGGCTCGCGGTTTCGATCCGGGCTCTGCCGCCCAGCGGGTTCAGCAGCATCCACGAGGTCGCCTTGGCTGCTGCGGCCAGCGTCAGCCCCCCGATGAGCAGTGCCAGCGGGGCCTTGCGCGAGGTCAGACTGCGGAGCCGCCCCACTGCGAGGCCGGCACACAGGTAGGCCATCCAGGGGAGCGCCGGGTAGACGCCTTTGACGGCCGTCTCGACGACCCAACCGAACGGGTCGCTCAGCACGTCACCGAACGTCGGATTCACGGACTGGGCGGTGGGCAGATCGTTCCACAGGAGGGCCGCGAGCACCGGGACGACGACGGCCACTGCGATGGCGGCCAGTGCGGCGCCGGTGGCGTTGAGCCGGATGAGAGGTACGGCGAGCAGGAACATGAGCCCGTAGGAGACCAGGACCACGACGGCGTGTTCCTCGTAGTCCACGACGTAACCCAATGCCAGTCCGAGCATGGCGATGAGGACGGCGCGCACGGCCAGAGTGACGGCCGCGGGGGCCAGTGCAGCTCGGGGCAGCCGCCTGGGACCACCGGTCGAGAGTCCCACACCGACTCCTGCGAGCAGGACGAACGTCGCTGCCCCGTAGCCGCCGATGACGTAGAAGGCACTCGGGGAGCCGTCGGCGTCAGCGAAGGCCAGGAGGTGGGCGGCCATGATGAGGAGCATGGCGAGGCCACGGGTCGCGTCGATACCCACGAGGCGTCGCGGGCGGCCGGTCGCCGGGGGCGAGGCGTCGGGCCTGCCAACGACGGACCGGCGGGCGACAGCCCCGCCAGGGGTCCCCGGCACCGGTCGACCTGCCGTGGGCTCGCACGCGTGCGTGAGTCCGTCGGGAGGTGTCGCAGTCGTCGTTGCGCCGGCGTCCGGCAACGCCGGCGCGGGAGAACCGGGGAGCGGTTCCTCCGAGACGTCCACTGTGCGGTTGCCGGTCACTGAGTATCGGGGCACGAGTACGTTCCTCCGCTGGTCGAGGAGGCGAGCGAAGCCTCTGAGTGGGGCCGTTGCGGCTCGCGGCGGAGCCCGATCTCCGGTGCTGGGATGTCGTGCCCCACGGGTCGAGGAGGTGGCGGTCCTGCCCGTCGATCCGGGGCACGCCTCGTGCAACGCCGGAGAACGCCGGAAAACAGATACATCTCCTTGTACTCGATCATTCGCTGTGTGGAATGGACAGCCCGAAGTCGATCGTCGGAAGCTCGCGCGGCGTGTCGGGCACTCTGCGTGGGAGAGCAACTGCCACCGATGGTGGACCATCCCTGTCCACTGGACTCTTGCGTCCTCACGGGCATGCCGAATGGCTTCTCCTGATGCGGTGATCGAACCGGTGAGGGGCGCACTGCCTGCGGCGACAGTGAGAGGCATGCTCTCGGAAGGATGAGTAGAGTCGCGCCGTCGGGGACGTCCACCTGGCTACCCGTGGAGGTGCGTGTGCGCAGGCTGGCCATCGTTCTCGGCGTGCTTGCGGTCTTGTTGGGCCCGGGGAGTCTTGCTCGCGCCGAGGAGCCGATGGAGCTGGACGGTCAGCTCACCGACCGGGCGGATGCGCTGAGCGGCGAAGAGGAGGGCCAGGTCGCTGATGCACTGGCCGAGCTCGAGGCTGAGCATGGGCTGACGCTCTTCGTCACGTTCGTCTCCGGATTCGACGAGGCCACGGGTGCGGACGTCGACTGGGCGGGTCAGACGGCAGAGCTCTCCGAGCTGGGTGAGTCGTCCCTGCTGCTCGCAGTGGACCACGATGTCGATGCGTACGAGTGGTGGATCGCCGAGGACTCGTGGCTGGGGCAGGCCAACGTCGAGGAGCTGATGACCACCGAGGTGGAGCCCCTGCTGACGGACGAGGACTACGTCGGCGCCGTGACGGCGTTGGTCGAGGGCCTCGGGGCCGATCCGGACCTCCTCTCCGCGGACGACACGTCGTCCCCGGAGACGATCGTCGGGATCGCGGCCAGCCTCCTGGTGGTCCTCGCCGGTGGAAACCTCTACCTCCGCCGACGTGCCGCGGCCGGGTCCGCGCACTAGAAGCCTGCTGAACCAGGGGACAGGTGGGGCAGCGGCCTCACGGGGGTCTGTGCCGCGACGCGGACCCAGGGATCCGGAAGTGCGTCGAACCTGGTTGCCACTGCTGCCAGGGTCTGCCCGTCGGGCCGCAGTCGGGGCCATCCAGCGGATCGAGGGGGCAGTTGGATGATCCGTTCCCCTGGGTGGTCACCGCGTCGTCGAGGGTTGTTGAGTGGAACACCCGACGGGTCCTCCCGTCAGCGCGCCGGTCGCGGCCACCAGGTCCGGGCCTCGCCGAGCACCCGGTCGGCCGGGTCGGGGCAGCCAGCTGGCGCGGCCAGAACCTGGCATCGGTGCGTGGCACGCCGCGCCGCCTTGCTGGACCATCGACCGCCCGGAGACCCGCACCCGGTGCCGGCGCGAGGCGAGGGACCGGCCACTCCCGCCGCGGTCTGCTCCCCGGGCGGATGGCGTGTTCGTCCGGTAGTCCGCTCAGCTCACGTAGCGGCGGGCGGTGGACCTCCGCTGGGCGTCCTCGAGCGCGGCGAAGCGTGCCTCGGCGTGCGGCGGGAGGACGTGGCGCTCCCGCACCAGCCAGGGCAGCCCGCGCAGTGCGGCGACCAGCCCGCGGGCGGTGACCCGGTCCTTCGGCACGGTGTGCAGCAGGTGCAGGGTGCGCCGCAGCGCCGGCTTCAGCGGCCGGCGCAGCCACGTCGTCCAGAGGGTGTTGCGGATGCCGTCGGCCCGCCGCTTGTGCGGGTCGCGCGCGGTGCTGGCCTGGTGGTGGATCGTCAGGTTCGGCAGGTAGCACAGCTCCCAGCCGCGGGCGGCCAGGTCGCCGGCCATCAGCTCCTCCTCCCCGCCCAGCCACAGCCGTTCGTTGAACCCGCCGACCTCGACGAACGCGGCGCGGCGGACCACGCTGGCCCCGGCCAGGAAGCTGCCCAGCGCCGGGCCGGGGAGCCAATCGGCCCCGACGACGGGGGAGTCGCGCAGCTCGGCGACGATCGGGTCCTCGGTGCTGCCCGGCTCGACCAGGATCCGGGCGGTGACCACGGCCAGCCGGGGGTGGGCGTCGAAGGCGTCCGCGGCGGCGCGGAGCGAGCCGGGGTCCCACCAGGTGTCGTCGTCGCAGAAGGCGACGTAGGGGGTGTCCAGCCGGGCGACGCCGAGGTTGCGGCCGACCGCGCCCAGGTTCTCCGGGCTGGCGATCAGCTCCACCCACGGGTGCTCGCGGCGGACGGCGTCGGCGGTGCCGTCGGACGAGCCGTTGTCGACGACCACCACGTGCGGCTGCTCGGGCAGCGCGCGCAGCCGGGTCAGCGCGAGCAGCAGCTCGTCGCGCCGGTCGTGCGTGATGACCACCACGGCGACCCGGGGATCGGCACCGGTCCCGGTGGTGGCCGGCTCGACCAGTTCACTCGTCACGACCTCAGCTCCCGTACTCCGGACATCACGGTGGTGGGCAGCACCCGGCGCCGGCGCAGCGCGGCGGGTACCCGGGGCAGCGCGCCGGCGATGCCCCGCAGGCCCGGCCGCCCGGCCCGCAGCGCGCTGAGCACCTGCCCGGCGAGGTCGCGGAGCGGGTAGCGCATCAGCGCGGTGAGCACCCGGCTGCGCCACAGGCCGGCCTGCCGGTCGGCCGCGGGCTCGCGGCGCGGCGACGGGTGGTGGTGCACGGTGACCTCGTCGACGTAGGCCAGCCCCCAGCCGGCGGCGGCCAGGTCCAGCGCGAGCCGCTCCTCCTCACCGGGGAAGCGGACCACCGGGTCGAACCCGCCGGCGGTGGTGAACGCCTCGGTGCGCACCAGCGCCGCGCAGGCCACGAAACCGAGCAGCCCGGGGCCGGGCAGGTCCGGGTCGGTGCCCAGCGGGCTGGCGGCCATGACCTCGCAGACCGGGTCCAGGCGCTCCTCCGGGCCCACCAGGATGCGCGCGGCCAGCAGCCCGAGGCGGGGGTGGGCGCGCATGATCTCCACCGCCCGCGCCAGGTCGCCGGGCGCCCACCAGGAGTCGTCGTCGGTGAAGGCGACGAACGGGGTGCCGGCGCGCTCGACGCCCACGGTCCGGGCGAGGGCGCCGGCGTTGTCCGGCAGCGGGACGACGGTGACCTCGGGGTGGGCGGCGCGGACCGCCTCGACGGTGTCGTCGGTGGAGGCGTTGTCGACCAGCACGACCGGGGCCTCGTGCCGCGGCAGGCTGGCGAGCAGGTCGTCCCGCCGGTTGCGGCTGGCGACCACGCAGGTGACCGCGGGCCGCGTGGGGTCGGGCTCGGTGATCACCTGCGCACCCTGCCCGGTCCCGGGGCCGGTCAACCCCGGTCCTCGGTCACATCGGCGACCGGCTCCCCGGCCAGGACGGCCAGGTGCGCGGGGTCGGCGAAGACCCGGCTGGCCGGGCCGGTGCCGGCGATCGCATCGGCGGCCAGCACCACCGCGGCGGCGGTCCAGGTGGTGCGCTCCACCGGCCAGCGGGCGTCGTCGGGGTAGACGAACCCGGTCCAGTACGACCCGTCGTCGGCCCGCAGGTGCTGCATCGCGGCCAGCTGCTCGGCGGCGTCGTCCCGCCGCCCGCACGCGGCCAGCGCCAGCGCCAGCTCGCAGGTCTCCGCACCGGTGACCCAGGGGCGGTCGGCCACGCACCGGACGCCGAGGCCGGGCACCACGAACGTCTCCCAGCCGGCGGCGAGGCGCTCGTGCGCGGCGCTGCCGGTGACCGCGCCGGCGAGCACCGGGTAGTACCAGTCCATCGACCACCGGGAGCGGTCGGCGAAGACCTCGGGCCGCTCGCGGAGCGCCGTGCCCAGGCCGGTCGCGGTCAGGTCCCAGTCGGGCTGCGGCCGGCCGACCAGGTCGGCCAGCGCGATCCCGCAGCGCAGCGCCTGGAACAGGCTGGCGTTGCCGGTGAGCAGCGCCGTGCCGTCGGGGGTGCCGTCCGGCCGCAGCGCCCAGCTGACCGCGCCGGTGGGCAGCTGCATCGCCGTCACCAGGTCCAGCGCCCGCCGGACGGCCGGCCAGAGCCGGTCGACGAGGGCGGCGTCGCCGCTGCTCAGCCAGGAGTGCCAGACCCCGACGGCCAGGTACCCGGCGTGGTTGCTCTCGGTACCGGGGGCGACGACGGCGCCGTCCCGGTACTCCGCGGCCCAGGACCCGTCGGGCCGCTGGTGGGCGGCGAGCCAGTCGTAGGCGGCCGTGGCGCGGGCGTGCTCGCCCCCGACGTCCAGCGCCATCGCGGCCTCCACGGCGTCCCAGGCGTCCAGCTGACCGCCGCGGGACCAGGGCAGCGCGCCGTCGCCCGCCTGCTCGGCGGCGATCGAGGCGACCGTCGCCCGCAGCTGGTCGGCGCGCAGCACGCCGGGCACCTCGGGCAGCGGGTCAGTCACCGGCGCCACCGGCCGGCGGCTTCTCCGCGTAGACCACGAGGCTCTTGCCGAGGACCGGGTCGAGCAGCCGCTCGACGGTGCGGGTCACCCAGGGGCGGTGCACCAGGTCCCAGACCAGCAGCCGGTGGTAGGCCCGGGTGGCCCACGTGTCCCGGTCGACGCCGACGGCGCACTTGAGCCACCAGTAGGGGGAGTGCAGCGCGTGCGCGTGGTGGGTGCGGGTGGGGCGGAGCCCGGCCGCGGCCAGCCGCTCCCAGAGCTGGTCGCCGCGGTAGATGCGGATGTGCCCGCCCTCGTTGGCGTGGTACTCGTCGGACAGCGCCCAGCAGACCCGCTCCGGTCCGTAGCGGGGCACGGTCACCGCCACCCGGCCACCGGGCCGGAGCACCCGGGCGATCTCCGCGATCGCGGTCCGGTCGTCGGGGATGTGCTCCAGCACCTCCGAGGCGATCACCCGGTCGACGCTGGCGTCGGGCACCGGGAGGGCGCGGAGGTCGCCGCGCGCCACCTCGGCCGCGGCGCCGGCCGGTGCCTCCCCGGCGGCCGCGATCGCCTGCAGCCAGGTCCGGGTGGTGGACACCTCGGCGGCGCCCCAGTCGACGGCCAGCACCGAGGCGCCGCGGCGGTAGGCCTCGAAGGCGTGCCGGCCCTCGCCGCAGCCCAGGTCGAGCACCCGCATGCCGGGGCCGACGCCGAGCAGGTCGTAGTCGACGGTCAGCACGCGGTGGCGCTCCCGGCCGGGTGCCCGTCCCGCGGCCGCCGGTCGAGCACCTCCTCGTACCAGGCCGCGGTGCGCTCGGCCGTGCGGCGCCAGGTGTAGTTCGACAGCACCCGGGACCGGCCGGCCCGGCCCAGCTGCTCCTGCAGCGAGGGGTGGTCCAGCACCAGCTGCAGCGCGCCGGCGAGCCGGTCGACGTCGCCGGCGGGCACCCGTACGCCGGCGTGCGAGCCGACCACCTCCGGCAGCGCGCCGGCGTCGGTGGTCACCAGCGGCGTCGCGCAGGCCATCGCCTCCACCGCGGGCAGCGAGAAGCCCTCGTACAGCGACGGGACGGCGACCACCGTGGCGGTCTGCAGCAGCCGGACCAGCTCCGCCTGCGGAACGGGGCCGGTGACGCGCACCGCGTCCTGCAGCCCGAGCCGCTCCAGGGCGGCGGCCGCCGGCCCGCCCGGGCGGACGGTGCCCACCACGACCAGGCGCACCTCCCGCTCGGTGCGCAGCTTGGCCAGCGCCTCCAGCAGCGGCACCAGCCCCTTGAGCGGTACGTCGGCGCTGGTGGTGACCAGGACCGTGGCCGGGTCGCGGGGGGCGGTCCCGGGGTGGAAGACGTCCGGGTCGATGCCGACCGGGATCACGTCGACGGCGTCGGCCGGCACCCCCATGTGCCGCTCGATGTCCCGCCGGCTGCTCTCCGAGACGGTGGTGACCCCGTCCAGCCGCCGGGCCACCCGGGCCTGCATGCCGGTGAAGGCGTACCAGCGGCGGAGGGTCAGCTGCCGCCGCAGCCCCGTGGCGGCGGCCAGCTCCAGGTCCCGGTCGATCGCCACCGGGTGGTGCACCGTGGCCACCGTCGGGAGCCCGGCCCGGCGCAGGCCGAGCAGGCCCCAGCCCAGCGACTGGTTGTCGTGCACCAGGTCGAACTCGCCGGCGCGGCGGCCGAGCAGGCGGGCGGCCCGCAGGCTGAAGGTGAGCGGCTCGGGGAAGCCGGCGGTGCACATCGTCGCCCACTCCAGGACGTCGACGAGGTCGCGGAACTCCCCGGGGCGGGGGGTGCGGAAGGGGTCGGGCTCGCGGTAGAGGTCCAGGCTCGGCACCTCGGTGAGCGGTACCCCGTCGGCCAGCTCCGGGTAGGGCTGGCCGCTGAGCACCTCGACCCGGTGGCCGAGCTCGCGCAGCTCGGCGGAGAGGGCCCGGACGTAGACGCCCTGCCCGCCGCCGTGCGGCTTGCTCCGGTAGGACAGCAGTGCGACGCGCAACGACCGTCCCATGCCCGGACTCTAACCAGCGGCACCGACCCGTCCCGCGCACGGCCGGGACCGTCCGCGGCGCCCCGTCGCACGCCGCCGGGCGGCCTGGCAGGGTGCGGGCATGCTGCGTCACGTCGTGCTCTTCACCTGGACCCCCGAGACCTCGGCGGAGGTGCGGCTCGCCACCCTGGCCGCGCTGCGCCGGCTGCCGGAAGAGGTCGGGGGCATGACCTCCTTCGCCGTGGGGCCGGACGCCGGCCTGGTCGACGGCAACGCCGACACGGCGCTGGTGGCCGACTTCCCCGACGTCGAGGCCTTCCGGGCCTACGCCGAGGACCCCCGGCACCTGGCCGTGATCGCCGAGCACGTGCGGCCGCACCTGGCGAGCAGGACGGCGGTCCAGCACCAGGTCTGACCCCGGACCTGGGCTCTCGCGCCTGGGTCCGGCCACCCGCACCGGTCAGCTGTGCAAGCTTCGTCGCCAAGGGCAAAGTGGGGCCGTGGACGAGCAGCTCGATCGAACCCTGGACGCCGTCGGGCCCCGGCTGAAGCAGCTGCGGCTGCGGACGGAGACGACCCTGTCCGACCTCGCCGGGCAGACCGGCATCTCCGTCAGCACGCTGTCCCGGCTGGAGGCGGGCCTGCGCCGCCCGACGCTCGAGCAGCTGCTGCCGCTGGCCCGCGCGCACGGCGTGAGCCTCGACGAGCTCGTGGACGCCCCGCCGACCGGCGATCCGCGCATCAACATGCGCCCCATCGCCGGCCCCGACGGGGCGGCGGTCATCCCGCTCACCCGCCGGCCGGGCGGGATCCAGGCCTACAAGTTCGTGCTCCCCACCAAGAGGAACGACGCGGCGCCGCAGCTGCGCACCCACGAGGGCTTCGACTGGGTCTTCGTGCTGAACGGCACGCTGCGCCTCGTGCTGGGCGAGCACGACCTCCGTCTGGGAGCCGGCGAGGCCGCCGAGTTCGACACCCGGACCCCGCACTGGTTCGGTGCCACGGAGGCCGGCCCGGTCGAGTTCCTCAGCCTCGTCGGGCGGCAGGGGGAACGTGCGCACGTCCGGGCCGCGCCGGCCGCCACGTCCGGGTCCGGGTCCGAGCAGGCCGGCTCGCCCTGACCGGACCGGTCGGTGGGCTCGCCCGCCGGCCGTCGTCCACAGCGCGGGGCTCCGTCCACAACCTCGCTCGGCCCGGTCGCCGGAGGCCGCCGCGCGATCAGGGTCGTCGGCATGCCCGCACCCGAACGCCCGGAAACCGTCCGCCTCTCCGAGCCCGGCGCGGTGGCCGCCGCCCTGCCGCACCTGATCGGGTTCCACCCCGCCGAGTCGCTGGTGGGGGTGAGCCTGCGCCCGCCCGGGGACCTCGTCGGCCTGGTCGGACGGGTCGACCTGCCACGGCCGGAACACCGGGAGCAGGTGGTGCGCGAGATGGTCCGCTCCCTGCTCACCGACGGCCCGGCGGCCGTGCTCGTGGCGGTGGTGACCGAGCAGGACGACGAGCTGGTCCCCGACGTCCAGCTGCCGCAGCGCGCGCTGGTGCACCGGGCAGTGCTGGAGTTCGACGCGGCCGGGGTCGCCGTCCGCGAGGCGCTGCTGGTCCGGCGGGGACGCTGGTGGTCCTACGACTGCCCGCAGGCCTGCTGCGATCCGGGCGCCGGCACCCCGCTGCCGGCGGGCAGCGAGCTCGCCGCCGCCGCGGTGGCCGCGGGCACGGTGGTGGAGCCCGATCGGGCCGCGCTGGTCCGGCGGGTCGCCCCGGTCGGCTTCCTGGCGGCGGCGGGGATGGCGCGCGCCTGCGACGAGATCGGTCAGGTGATGGCCCGGCGGTTGCTGGGCACCGCGTGGGAGGAGGTGGCCGAGGAGTCCTGGGACCTGCTCCGGGCGGCCGTCGACCGCGCCGGCCGGCGCCCGGCCCCCGTGCTGCCGGACGCCGACGCGGCCCGGCTCGCCTGGGGGCTGCGTGACGTCGACGTCCGGGACCGCGCGGTGGGGCTGTGCACCGGTCCGTCGGCGGCCGGCGCAGAACAGCTGTTCACCGAGCTGACCCGGCGGGCGCCGGCGCCGCTGGACGCGGCACCGGCCACCCTGCTCGCGGTCACCGCATGGGCCCGCGGCCAGGGCGCGTTGGCCGGCGTGGCGCTGGACCGGGCGCTGGACAGCGAACCGACCTATTCCTTCGCCGTGCTGCTCCGGCGGGCGTTGCACGCCTGCCTGCCGCCGTCGGCAATCCGTGACCTGGTCCGCGAGGCCGCCGCCGGCCCGGTGGTCGTGGCCCGGCCACGACCACCGGCACCGGACTGGTGGCCCTGGTGATCGGCGGGGTGATCGGCGGGGTCGGCGGCGGGTGCCCCGTGGGGTGCCCGGTCACAGCCGCGCCGGGCGCACCCACTCCTGACCCAGCACGTGCTCGGCCAGGAACGCGAGGACCGTCTCGTACCAGACCGTCGCGTTGCCGGGGGTGAGCACCCAGTGGTTCTCGTCGGGGAAGTAGAGGAACTTCGACGGCACCCCGCGCTTCTGCAGGTCGTACCAGAGCCGGAGCCCCTCACCGATCGGCACGCGGTAGTCCTTGTCGCCGTGGATGACCAGCATCGGCGTGCGGATCGCGTCGGCGTAGCGGTGCGGGGAGTTCTGCTCGTACCGCTTGGGCTCGGTCAGCGGGTCACCGAACTCGCGCTCCCAGTAGTAGGCCGCGTCCGTCGTCCCACCGAACTGGTCCAGGTGCCACAGGCTCGCGTGGGTGACGATCGCGGCGAACCGGTCGGTCTGGGTGGCGATCCAGTTGGCCATGTAGCCGCCGAACGAGCCACCCATCGCCGCGGTCCGGGTCTGGTCGATCTCCGGGAGGGCCTCCGCGGCGTCCACCGCCGCCATCAGGTCGGTGTACGGGGCGCCGCCCCACTCGCCCCAGCCCCGGCGGACGAAGTCCTGGCCGAAGCCCTGCGACAACGCCGGGTTGGGCAGCAGGACGGCGTACCCGCGGGCGGCCAGCAGCCACGGCGTCCACCGCCAGGACCAGGAGTTCCAGCTCATCAGCGGGCCGCCGTGCACCCACAGCACCAGCGATGCGGGCCGGTCGGCGCTCGCCCCCTCGGGCAGCACCAGCCAGGACTGCACGCGGGTGCCGTCGGCGGCGGTGGCCTCCAGCTCCCGCAGCGTGCCGGGCAGGGAGTCGACCGTGCCCGGGTTGGGCAGCGGCTCCGGCTGCTGGCCGGTGGCGACCGGGTCCAGCCGCACCGGCACCGGTGGGGAGTCGTAGCCCGAGCGCAGTGCGAACAGCGCGCTGCCGTCGCGGGCCACCTGCAGGTCGCTGTAGGCCCCGTCACCGGTCAGCCGGACGGGAGCGTCCCCGTCCAGGGGCACCCGGAAGACCGCGTGCCGGCCGTCGTCGTCGGCGAGGAAGTACACCGCCGTGCCGTCGGCGGAGAACTGCGGCGCACTCGGCCAGCGGTCGAAGCCGGCGGTGAGGTCGCGGGCGTCGGCCGTGGCCGGGTCGACGAGCAGCAGCGTGTAGTCCGGCGGCTCGGTGAACGTGGACACCGACTCGCGCACGCAGACCAGCCGGGTGGAGTCCGGGGAGAAGCGGGGGGAGTGGAGATCGGCCTGCGGGTCGTCGACCAGCACCCGGGTCTCCCCGGTCGCCACCTCGGTGAGCACCAGCCGGGAGCGGCGCCCGGCGGGCCCGTCGGGCACGTCCTCGCTGCGGGCGACGAACCGGCCGTCGGGGGAGAGCGCGACGTCGTCGCCCGCGCCGAGCGGGGCGTCGGCATCCGGGGTCAGGTCGCGCCACTCCGCCGGCTCCGGCCGGGTGCCGGCGGCGGGGTCGGCGGGCAGCCGGCCGACCCAGTACAGGTGGGGGACCGCGGGGCCGAGGTCGTGGTCCCAGAACCGGACGGGGTAGCTCTCGTGGAGCACCGCGGTGACGCCGGCCTCCTTGCGCTCCTTGCGCCGCTGTTCGTCGGCGGCTGCGTCCGCCGCACCCGGCGTGGTCGGGGCGAGCGCCGCCACCTCGCCGGTGTCGGCGGCGACCAGCACGCCGCTGATGCCGGCGGTGCGCTGCAGGACCAGCCGCGCCTCCCCGCCGTCGGCCGGCAGGCACCACAGCGCCGGCGTCGGCTCGCCGGCGTCCTTGCCCGCGTCGGGGTCGGTGCGCGCGGAGGTGAACAGCAGGTCGCCGGCGGGCGTGAAGACCGGGGTGGACTCACCGACCGGCCCCCGGGTCAGGCGCCGTGCGGGGCGCCGGCCGGCCGGGTCGACCTCCCACAGCGCCGACTGCCAGGCCGTGCCGGCCGCATCCAGCGTCGCGACCGCCGTCACCAGCCGGGTGCCGTCGGGGGAGAGGGCCAGTCCGCCGAGCCGCGGCAGGGCCATGAAGTCGGCGAGCCGGTGGAACGGGCTGGGTGGCGGGGTGTCCTGCTCGCCGGGGGGAGCTGCGGGGGAGTCGCTCACCGGTGCCTTCTCTCTGTGTGTCCGGCCCTCGGTGCGTCCGGGCGGTCGCCCCGAGCCTAGTGAGGAGGTCGTGAGGCCGGCGAAGGAGTTGGCCACCCGGGGGGCGGGCGGCCGCCCGCGGAACGACGTGAGCCGCGACCCCGGGCGGGGTCGCGGCTCACGTGGAGGCCGGTGGTGGCGTCAGCTGACGGCGACGGTGGCCGTGGCGGCCTCGACCGGTGAGAGGTCCTCGTCCACTGCGCTGACGAAGACGTGCTCGGCGACCCCGGGCTGGAGCGGCTCGCCGTCGACGAGCACGGTCCCGTTGGACAGCGACGCGACCACCGTCGAGCCCGGGCGCACACCGTGGTCGGCCAGCGACCGGAGCAGCTGCCCGTCCTCCTGCAGCTGCTCGCTGATCCGCCGGACCACGACCTGGCGCCCCTCGGGGGTGGCCGTGGTGGACAGCAGGGTGAGGGCGTCGAGCACCGCGGAGGTGTCGCCACCCAGGGCGTCGAGGCCGGGGATCGGGTTGCCGAACGGGGAGACCGTCGGGTTGCCCAGCAGGCTGAGCAGCTTGCGCTCCACCGCCTCGCTCATGACGTGCTCCCAGCGGCACGCCTCCTCGTGGACGTCGGCGTAGTCCAGGCCGATGACGTCCACGAGCAGGCACTCGGCCAGCCGGTGCTTGCGCATGACGGCGGTGGCCAGCGCGCGCCCCTCATCGGACAGCTGCAGGTGGCGGTCGCCCTGCACGGTGAGCAGCCCGTCGCGCTCCATCCGGGCCACGGTCTGGCTCACGGTCGGGCCGCTCTGGTGCAGGCGCTCGGCGATGCGGGCCCGGAGAGGGGTGATCCCCTCTTCCTCGAGCTCGAAGATGGTCCGGAGGTACATCTCCGTGGTGTCGATGAGGTCGTTCACGTCCACTCCTCCGTCAGGTGCCGCCGATTCTACGAGGCGCCGGCCACCCGGCGGGGCTCCGACGAGCCCGGGGCCGGCGGCGGCGCGCGGTGGCCGGCGCCCGGTAGCGTCCGGGGCGGCACGACCGGCCCGCTCACCGGGGAGCGGCGGGCGCGGCCACCGCCGTGGGCGGCCGCGCACGAGGACCAGCGAGGGAGGTGCCGTGAGCGACTCCGTCGCGGTCGTGTGGGACGACGCCCTGCTCGGCTACACCATGGGCGGCGACCACCCGATGCACCCGTTGCGCCTCGAGCTGACCATCGGGCTCGCGCAGTCCCTCGGCGTGCTGGACCGGCCCCGGCTGGAGGTGCTTCGTCCCACCCCGGCCGACGAGGACCTGCTCCGGCTGGTGCACGACCAGGCCTACCTGGACGCGGTGCAGCGGGCCCCCGACGACCCGGCCGCCGCCGGGCACGGGCTGGGCACCGCGGACAACCCGATCTTCACGGGGATGTACGAGGCGGCCGCGCTGATCACCGGCGGCAGCGTGCTCGCCGCCCAGCAGGTGCACTCGGGCCGGGCCCAGCACGCGGTCAACATCTCCGGCGGGCTGCACCACGCCATGCGCGACCACGCCTCGGGGTTCTGCGTGTTCAACGACGCGGCGGTGGCGATCGCCTGGCTGCTGCGCCAGGGCTACGAGCGGATCGCCTACGTCGACCTCGACGTGCACCACGGCGACGGCGTGCAGGCCGCCTTCTACGACGACCCCCGGGTGCTGACGGTCAGCGTGCACCAGACCCCGCTCACCCTCTTCCCGGGCACCGGGTACCCGGAGGAGACCGGCGACCCGCAGCTGGCGTTGGGCAGCGCGGTCAACCTCGCGCTGCCCAACGGCACCGACGACGCCGGCTGGCTGCGCGCCTTCCACGCGGTCGTCCCGAGCGTGGTGCGGGCCTTCGCCCCGCAGATCCTGGTCACCCAGTGCGGCTGCGACGCCCACCACGAGGACCCGCTGGCCGACCTCGGGCTCACCGTCGACGGTCAGCGCACCTCCTACCGGGCCGTGCACGACCTGGCGCACGAGGTGTGCGACGGCCGGTGGATCGCCCTGGGCGGCGGTGGCTACGGCCTGGTCCGCTGCGTCCCGCGGGCCTGGACGCACCTGATCGCCGAGGCCAGCGGTGACCGGCTGGCCCCGCACACGGAGATCCCGCAGGGCTGGCGCGACGACGTCCGGCGGCGCGGGCTGCGGGCCGAACCGCCCGTCTCGATGACCGAGGGAGGCTACGTCGGCTTCTCCCGGTGGGACCCGTTCACCGAGAACCGGGTCGACCGGGCCATCCTGCGCACCCGCACCGCCGCCTTCCCCTACTTCGGACTCGACCCGGACGACCCCCGTGACTGACGAAGGACCCCTCAGCCCCCCACGACTCGCAGGCTCGCCGCGGGACCCTGCTGAGGGGCCGACCGAGGGGGTGACCGTGAGCGAGGAGACGCCTGTGAACCCCACTGCGCCGCCGCACTGGGAGGCCGACGTCGTCGCCGCCGACGGCGGCACCGTGCACCTGCGCCCGATCACCCCCGAGGACGCCGACGGCATCGTCGGGCTGATGGACCGCAGCAGCGAGCAGACCCGCTACTACCGGTTCTTCGGGCCGGTGCGGCGTCTGTCGGACAAGGACCTGCACCGGTTCACCCACGTCGACCACGTCGACCGGGTCGCCTTCGTGGTGCTGCTCGGCGACGAGCTCATCGGGGTGGGCCGCTACGACCGGCTGCCGGGCACCGCCGACGCCGAGGTGGCCTTCCTCATCGAGGACGCCCACCAGCGTCGCGGGCTGGGCTCGGTCCTGCTGGAGCACCTGGCCGCCGCCGCGCGCGAGCGGGGGATCAGCCGCTTCGTCGCCGAGGTGCTCAGCCAGAACAGCCAGATGGTCCGGGTCTTCCAGGACGCCGGGTACTCCGCCAAGCGGTCCTACGAGGACGGCGTCGTGCACCTGACCTTCCCGATCGCCCCCACCGAGCAGTCGCTGGCGGTGGCGCACGAGCGGGAGCAGCGCAGCGAGTCGCGGTCCATCGGCCGGCTGCTGACCCCCGGGTCGGTGGCGGTCGTCGGTGCGAGCAACGACCCGACCAAGGTGGGGTCGGCGGTGCTGCACAACCTGCTGGAGTACGGCTTCGCCGGGCCGATCTACCCGGTGAACCCCGCGGTGCGGCACGTCCGCGGCGTGCCGGCCCACGCGGACATCGAGACGATCCCCGACGACGTCGACCTCGCCGTGCTCGCCGTGCCCGCCGAGGAGGTCGCGGGCGTCG
This sequence comes from Modestobacter sp. SYSU DS0904, assembly GCF_054051115.1. Classification (NCBI taxonomy): domain Bacteria; kingdom Bacillati; phylum Actinomycetota; class Actinomycetes; order Geodermatophilales; family Geodermatophilaceae; genus Modestobacter; species Modestobacter sp. SYSU DS0904. Next base: position 96,873 of record NZ_JBJHAQ010000009.1, read on the forward strand.
TCGAGGCCTGCCGCCGCAAGCGGGTCAAGGGGCTGGTGGTGATCTCCGGCGGCTTCGGCGAGACCGGACCGGAGGGCCGGGCCGCGGAGCGCGCGCTGGTGGCCTCGGCGCGGGCCTCGGGGATGCGGGTGGTCGGCCCCAACTGCCTGGGCGTGGTGAACACCGACCCGGCCGTGCGGCTCAACGCCAGCCTCGCGCCGCACGTCCCGGGGCGCGGCCGGGTCGGGTTCTTCGCCCAGTCGGGCGCGCTGGGGGTGGCGCTGCTGGAGCGGGCCCGGGGCCGCGGCATCGGGCTGTCCAGTTTCGTCTCCGCGGGCAACCGGGCCGACGTCAGCGGCAACGACCTGCTGCAGTACTGGGCCACCGACCCGGCCACCGAGGTGGTCCTGCTGCACCTGGAGAGCTTCGGCAACCCGCGCAAGTTCGCCCGGCTGGCCCGCAGCGTCGGCCGCACCAAGCCGGTGGTCGCGGTGAAGAGCGGACGGCACGTGAAGATGACTGCCGGGCTGGCCGGCACCAGCGTCGCGGTGCCCGAGCAGTCGGTCGCGGCGCTGTTCGCCTCCGCCGGGGTCATCCGGGTCGACACGCTGGCCCAGCTGTTCGACGTCGGCACCCTGCTGGCGCACCAGCCGCTGCCGGCCGGTGACCGGGTGGCGATCGTCGGCAACTCCACGGCGATGGGGGTGCTGGTCGCCGACGCCGTGCTGGACCGGGGCCTGCAGCTGGCCCACGAGCGGCCGGTCGACATCGGCGTCCAGGGCGGCCCGGCGGACTTCCGGGCCGCGTTGCAGGCCGCGGTCGACGACGACGCCGTCGATGCGGTGGTCGCGGTGTTCCTGCCACCGCTGCTGAGCGGGGAACAGACCTTCGGCCGGGTGCTGCGGGAGGTGTCCGAGGGCTCGGCGAAGCCGGTGGTGGCCAACTACCTGTCCACCGACGGCATCCCCGACGAGCTCGCGGTGCGCGACGAGCACGGCATGCCGGCCCGCGGGTCGGTGCCGTCGTTCTCCACGCCGGAGCGGGCGGTGATCGCGCTGGCCAAGGTCAGCGAGTACGCGCGCTGGCGGCGGCGGCCGATCGGCGTGGTCCCGGACCTGGCGGGGGTCGACGAGGAGGCCGGTCGCTCGGCGGTGCTCGGCGCGCTGGCCGGCACGCCCGGAGGCCGGGACCTCACCGACGAGGAGACGATGGCCCTGCTGCGGGCCTACGGCATCCCGCTGCTGGGCACCCGCCGGGTGGAGGACGCCGACGCCGCGGTCGCCGCCGCGGCGGAGATCGGCTACCCGGTGGTGCTGAAGTCCACCGCGCCGTGGCTGCGCGACCGGCGTGATCTGGGCGGGATGCGCTTCGACCTGGCCGACGCCGAGGACGTGCGGGCCGCGTTCGCCGCCATCCCGGCCGGCGACCCGGTGATCGTGCAGGAGCAGGCGGCGCCCGGGGTGGGCACCGTCGTCGAGGTCGTCGACGACCCGTCCTTCGGTGCCTTGGTCAGCTTCGGCCTCGGTGGGGTGGCGACCGACCTGCTGGGCGACCGCGCCTACCGGACGCTGCCGCTGACCGACCTGGACGCGCACGAGCTGGTCCGCGAACCACGCGCCTGGCCGCTGCTCAACGGATACCGCGGCAGCGCACCGGTGGACACCGCGGCGCTGGAGGAGCTGCTGCTGCGGGTGGCCCGGCTCGCCGACGACCTGCCGGAGGTGCTGGGGCTGACCCTGGAACCGGTGATCGTGGGGCCCGCCGACGCCTGGCACGGCGGTCGTTCGCTCGTGGTGGCCGGCGCGGCGGTCCGGGTGGGCCCGCCAACGGCCCGCATCGACCAGGGCCCCCGCCGCATGTTCCGCCCGGGCACGTGAGAAGAGCCCGCCGCCCCGGAGGGCGGCGGGCTCTGATCCCACTGACTCGGCCACGGCCACCGGCCGCAGCAAGGTCAGCCGAGGTAGTCCCGCAGGGCGTCGGCGCGCTGGGGGTCGCGGAGCTTGGTCATCGTCTCCCGCTCGATCTGGCGCACCCGCTCGCGGGAGAGCCCGAACCGCTTGCCGATCTGCTCCAGCGTGCGCGGCTGCTCGCCGTCCAGGCCGAAGCGCATGATCACGACGTCGCGCTCGCGCTCCTCCAGGGTCTCCAGCACGTTGCGCACGTCGCCCTTCATCATCTGGAAGGCGACGGCGTCCTCGGCGACCGCGGCGTCGGCGTCCTCGATGAAGTCACCGAGACGGGACTCCTCGTCGGCGCCGACGGTCTGGTCGAGGCTGACCAGGTCGCGGGAGTACTCCAGCAGCTCGGTGATCCGCTCGGCGGTCAGGTCGAGCTCGAGGCCGAGCTCCTCGGCGGTGGGCTCCCGCTCCAGCTCCTGGTGGATCCGGCGGCGGGTGCGCACCACCTTGTTGACCTGCTCGGCCAGGTGCACGGGCAGCCGGATCGTCCGGCCGGAGTCGGCCATCGCGCGGGTGATCGCCTGGCGGATCCACCACGTGGCGTAGGTCGAGAACTTGAAGCCCTTGGTGTAGTCGAACTTCTCGACCGCGCGGATCAGGCCGACGTTGCCCTCCTGGATGAGGTCCAGGAACGTCATGCCGTGGCCGGTGTAGCGCTTGGCCACCGAGACGACCAGCCGGAGGTTGGCCTCCAGCAGGTGCGCCTTGGCCGCCTTGCCGTCCGCGGCGAGCAGCTTGTAGTCACGCGTCAGCGCGGGGGTCAGCTTCTTCTCGGCCAGCAGCCGGCCGGCGTAGAGGCCGGCCTCGATCCGCTTGGCCAGCTCGACCTCCTGCTCGGCGGTGAGCAGTGCGGTCTTGCCGATGGTGTTGAGGTAGACGCGCACCAGGTCCGTCGACACCAGGCCACTGGTGTCCGGGGCACGGCGCGGCGAGCGCACCTCGAGGGTGTCGGTGGTGGAGGACTGCAGCAACGTCACGATGAGTCTTCGTCCTTGCTTCGGTGTCCGGATGCACCCCCGCCGCGATCGGCGCGTGGTGCGTCCCGGAGTGGTCGGTCAGAGCGTCGGCCCGGTGGCTCGGGGTGGCTCTCCGCCCGTGAGGTCCGTTGTGGTACGTCGTGTACAACGGACCGGACCGGATGGGTGTTCCGGCCCCGGACAACTCACAGGCAACGGCCAGGTGTGACTGAGCGCACCGTCTTCCGTACCCGGCGCTGACCGGATCAGACGTCGAGGTGCAAGGTCATCGGGCCCTCGTTGACCGACGCCACCTGCATCCGTGCGCCGAAGCGCCCGGTCGCCACCACCGTTCCCCGGCGGCGCAGCTCGGCGACGACCTCCTCGACCAGCGGTTCGGCGACCTCCCCGGGCGCCGCGTCCTGCCAGGAGGGGCGGCGGCCCTTGCGGGTGTCGGCGTACAGGGTGAACTGGCTGACCACCAGCACCGGCAGGCCGAGGTCGCCGACGGACCGGGCGCCGTCCCCGGTGGGGAACAGCCGCAGCTCGTGCACCTTCCGCCCGAGCGACCGGGCCCGGTCGTCGTCGTCGTCGCGTCCGGCTCCGACCAGGGCGAGCAGCCCCGCACCGATCTCGCCGACCACCTCGCCGTCCACCGTCACCGACGCAGAGCTCACCCTCGTCACCACCGCACGCACCGGCCCATCCTCGCGCGCGGGCGGATCACCCAGCCGTGCGGACCACCGGCCGCCCCGTTCGGGGCGGGCGCACGTCCCGCAGCTCGGGGCCCACCTCCAGTGACGTCGCCACGCTGCTGCAGCCGATCACTGCCGCGGGCAGTCGCGCAGTGCCGAACCCTCGAACTCGGGGACGGCCCGCGCCAGCGCCTCCTCGAGCGTCCCGGCCTCCCCGTTCTCCTCGATGTCCTCGATCAGCCACTCCATCTCGCTGATCTCCCGCTCCTGGGCCTCGATGATCTCGACGGCCAGCTGGCAGACGCGGACGTCGGTGATCTCGGCGCGCTCGGACCGCGTGATGGCCAGCGAGTGGTGCGGGATCATCGCGTTCATCCAGGCGGTGTCCTGCACGGTGGCCTGGCTGCGGTCGAGGGCGATGCCGCCGCCGAGCAGCATGAGGCTGACCGCCACGATGGCGATGTTGCCCTTCGTGCTCTTGTACATGTTGAGCATCCAGGCGAGCATGATCAACCCCATCGTGCCGCCCATGGTGAGGGCCATGAACAGCCGGCTCTCACTGAACTGGACGTGGCTCCACCGCCACGTGCCGGCGAACATGGTCCAGTACATGACCACCATCGCGGTCACGATCATGGCCGCGAAGCGCAGGTACATCTTCGTCTGGTGCGACATCCCGCCGCCCTGCTCCCGCTCGTCGCCCTCGGTGCTCTTCTTCGTCGCCACGTCGGTGTCTCCGTTCGGTCGTCAGCGGTGGGCAGGGCCACACGCGCAGCCGCTGCCGTCGGACATCGGGTGCAGGACGTCGGCTGCCCGCTCTGGGCGGGGCGGTCCCGTACGCGACGACGGCGATCGCGCGCTGCTGGCAGCGCTGCTGTGGATGCATCCGCATGCCCGTGCGATCGCACGGACAAACGAGACGTCCCGCGACCGCGAGTCGAGCGGTGCGGCAGACTCCGCGGCGTGCCTGAGCTCCATCTCACCCAGGACGACGCCGCCGACGAGCTGCTCGGCCGCGATCCGCTCGCGCTGCTGATCGGGATGCTGCTGGACCAGCAGTTCCCGATGGAGCGCGCGTTCGCCGGACCCCGCCTGCTGGCCGACCGGCTCGGGGTGACCACCCTCGATGCCACGGAGATCGCCACCGCCGACCCGGAGCAGCTGGCGCGGGTGTTCCAGGGCCCCCCGGCCGTGCACCGGTACCCGGGCTCCATGGCCACCCGCGCGCAGGACCTGTGCCGACTGCTGGCCGAGCGCTACGACGGCCGGGCGGAGCGGCTGTGGTCCGACGCCCCGGACGGCGCCACGCTGCTGCGGCGGGTCGGGGAGCTGCCGGGTTTCGGTGCCCAGAAGTCGAAGATCTTCGTCGCGCTCCTCGGCAAGCAGTACGGCGTCACCCCGCCGGGCTGGCGCGAGGCGGCGGGGGAGTACGGCGAGGAGGGCTCGCGCCGCTCGGTCGCCGACATCACCGGCCCGGCGTCGCTGGCCGAGGTGCGCGCGCACAAGCAGTCGGTGAAGCAGGCCGCCAAGGAGGCGAAGGCGGCCCGGGCCGCCGCCCGGGCCTGACCCGCCGGACGACTGCTGCGGCGCCTGCATGCCGCGCGATCGAGTGGCACGATGGGCAGGCGAGGAGCCGGGGGCTCCGGGGGCCGGTCGTTCCACCGCCGACCACCGCCGCCCTTCCCCCGGCCCGGTCCAGGGAAGGGCGTCCGTGGCCTCCAGCCAGTCGACCAGCCGGCAGCAGCGCAGTGAGCCGCTGCTCATCACCGAGGCGGCTCCCAGCGTCTCCGAACAGCACGACGCCCGGGTGCGGCGGTACCTGATCACCATGGGCATCCGGTGCCTCAGCGTCATCGCTGCGGCGGTCAGCTACCAGTACTCGCTGTGGCTGATGATCGGCTTCGCCGTCCTCGGCACGATCCTGCCGTGGATCGCCGTGGTCATGGCGAACGACCGCCCGCCGAAGAAGAAGCTCGACCCCAACCGCTACAAGCCCTCGCCGCCGGACCGGATCCTCGAGTCCGGCAGCAGCAAGGCCCGCGTCATCGACATGTGAGCGCCTCAGCGCGCGCCGGGCCGCCCCACGACGGCGGCCGCGCGCGCCAGGCCCGCGTCCAACGCCTGCCCGGCATCCGGCCGTCCACCGGTCGCGTGCCAGGTGGCCAGTACCCCGGCAGCGAACGCATCCCCGGCGCCGGTGGTGTCCACGACGGTCGCCGGGTGCGCCGGCCGGTGCACCAGCGCGTCCCCGGCCGCCCACAGCGCGCCGTCGGCACCGAGGCTGACCACCACCACCGGATGACGGCCGGCCAACGACCGGGCCGCCGCCGCCGGGTCGGCGGCGCCGGCCAGCAGGCAGGCCTCGGCGGCGTTGGGCAGCAGCAGCGTCGCCCCTGCGGTGTCGGCCAGCCAGCGGTCGACCCCGTGCGCGAGCAGCGGGCCGGTGGACGCCGGGTCGACCGAGACGGTGCACCCCGCCGCCCGGGCCGCCGACAGCGCGGCCAACCCCCCGACTCGGGGACGCGGGTCCAGCAGCGTGTAGCCGGACAGGTGCAGGTGCCCACCGGCCGCCGGCGTCGGCACGTCGTCCGGCCGCAGCGCCAGGTTGGCGCCCCGGTCGGCGAGCATGCTGCGCTCCCCACCGGGCTCGACCAGGCTGACGATCGTGCCGGTGGCCTGGTCCGCGACGGTGCGCAGCGCGAGCCCGACCCCGGCCGCGGCGAGGTCGGCCGCCAGCGCCCGGCCGGGCAGGTCGTCCCCGACGCAGCCGGCCAGCAGCACCGGCGTCCCGAGCCCGGCCAGGTGGGCGGCGACGTTCGCCCCGGCGCCGCCGCCGGCGCTGCTGATCCGCGCCGGGCGGTCGGAGCCCGGGGCCGCGGCGCCCGCCAGCAGCACGACGACGTCGGTGCAGACGTCGCCCACGACGACGACCGGCCCGGCTGCCACCTCCGGGGTCAGCGGGGGAGCGCGGCGAGCTCGGCTGCGATCCGGCCGGCGAGCTCCGCGTTGCGCAGCACCAGCCGCACGTTGACCGCCAGGCTCGCGCCCCCGCTGGCCTCGTGCAGGTGGCCGAGGATGAAGGGCGTGACGTCCTTGCCGCGGGCGCCGGCGGCGTCGGCGGCGGCGAGCGCGTCGGCGATCACCCGGTCGTGCAGCTCGGTGTCCAGCTGCTCGTCGGCCGGCAGCGGGTTGGCGACGACGACGGCGCCGGGCACCAGCTCCCGGCGGGCGGCGAACACCGCGGCCGCCTCGGCGGCGCTGTCCACCGACCAGTCGACCGGGGAGCCGGAGTCGGCCACGTAGAAGCCGGGGAACCGGGTGGTGCGGTAGCCCACCACGGTGACCGACAGCGACTCCAGCCGCTCCAGGGTGGCCGGCACGTCGAGGATCGACTTCACCCCGGCGCAGACCACCACCAGCGAGGTGCGGGCCAGGGCGACCAGGTCGGCGGACTCGTCGAAGGTGTCGGTGGCGTGCCGGTGCACCCCGCCCAGCCCGCCGGTGGCGAAGACGCCGATCCCGGCGCGGGCGGCCAGCAGCGCGGTGCTGGAGACGGTGGTGGCCCCGCTCCGCCTCAGGGCCGCGGCGACCGGCAGGTCGCGGACGCCGAGCTTGGCCAGCTCCTCGTCGGCGCAGACCCGGTCGACCTCGGCCGCGGTCAGCCCGACGTGCGGCACCCCGTCGAGCACCGCGATGGTCGCCGGCACGGCCCCGCCGGACCGGACGGCCGCCTCGACCTGGTCCGCGGCGGCCCGGTTCTCCGGCCGCGGGAGCCCGTGGGCGAGCAGGGTGCTCTCCAGGGCGACGACGGGGCGGCCGGCGGCGAGCGCATCGGCCACCTCGGGTGAGACCACGGACGCAACGGCGGAAGAGGGGTTCAGCACCCTGTCATCATGGGGGCGGCCCGTTACGGACCGGATCCCGGCCCGAACCCGAGAACTGAGGGAGCAGCCCATGAGCAGCGCCGACATCCTCGAGCGCCCGGACGTCCGCGACGCCGACACCGGCAACGCCAACGAGGTCTTCCACTACGTGAAGAAGAACCAGATCGCCGAGAGCGCGGTCATGGGCACGATGGTCGAGGCGCTGTGCGGTGAGGTCTTCCCGGTGACCAAGAGCCCCAAGCCCGGCAGCCCGGTGTGCCCGGCCTGCAAGGAGGTCTACAACCAGCTCAAGAAGTAGCTGGGGGGAGGCTGAGCACCTGGTCGGCCTACCGGCCTCCACCGCGGCCAGGTACCGTCCCCGGCACGAGCCGAGCCGTTGCCCGGGTCGTGAGCGGGACCCTCCGGGCCCGCGCTCACGGCCCGGACGGCCTGGCGGCCGGTTCTCCCCACCTCAACGCAGCCCCAGCTTGGTGGCCTCGAGCTCGATCTTCGCGGCCCGGCGGCGCTGCCGGGCGTCCTCGTGACGCTTGCGCGGGGACGGCCAGCGGGCCTCGATCGTGGCGTTGAGCTCGGCGCCCAGCAGTATCGAGAAGCCGAGCAGGAAGCAGTACAGCAGCGCGGCGATCGGCGCCGCCAGCGCCCCGTAGGGCAGCGCCGTGGTGAGGATGTCGGCCACGTAGCCGCGCAGCACCACCGCCGCGGCGATGAAGAACCCGACGGTGAACAGCCCGCCGGGCAGGTGCCGGTGCCACGGGATCCGGCGGGGCAGGATCACGTGGTAGAAGCTGGTCAGCGCCAGGATCAGCCCGATCACCACGAGCGGCCAGTACACAGCGTCGACCAGCAGCGTGGCGGTGGCCCGCCAGTCGGCCGGCAGCAGTCCGACCAGGGTCCCGCGCCCGAGCACCAGCAGCGGCAGGGTCAGCACGGCGATCACCAGCCCGATGACGAACAGCCACAGCGCCATCAGGCGGGTCCGGATGGGGCCCCGGACGTCGCGCTGGTCGTAGGCGATGACGACGGTGTTCATGAAGGTCGCCGTCGCCGATGAGCCGGCCCACAGCGAGACCAGGAAGCCCAGGCTCACCACGTCCAGCCGCCCCGAACCGAGGATGTCGTTGAGCGTCGGCTGGACCAGATCGGCCACGACACCCTCGGTGAGCGCCTCCGCGGACGCCGCGACGAGCTCGGCCTCGATCTGCTCGACCGCTTCGGCGCCGATCCACGAGCTCAGGTAGCCCAGGGAGCCCAGCAGCCCGATGAGCAGCGGGGGCACCGACAGGATCTGCCAGAACGCGGCCTCGGCGGACAGCCCGAGGATGCGGTCCTGCCAGGCCTTGGCCAGCGTCCGGCCGAGCAGGTGCAGCGGCACCCGGATGGGCGCCGGCCAGCCGGCCACCCGGGTACGCCGGACGCGCGTGGCGCCCGGAGGGGCCGGGTCCACCGGTTGCTGGTCCGAGGTCGGCTGTTCCACGGAGGGGTGCGGAACAGCGGCGGCCACCTGCCCAGTGTGCACGCCTCCCCGGGGCCCCGTGTCCGGGAGACCCGCCGGTGGACCCCCGGGTGGGGGAGGGTCGCTCAGCCGCCGGGTGGCGTGGCCGGCAGCGGAGCGGGGGTGGCCGGCTGGCCCGGCGCCGGAGGCGCGGGAGTCGGCGCCGGCGGGGGCACGCACCGGATGACGGCCTCCGCCGCGTACCGGGTCTGGAAGTTCTCCCGGCGCAGTTCGGCGCCGGTGTCCAGGTCCTGGAACACCCGGGTCACGGTGATGTCGAACCCGGTGGAACCGGACTGCGGGGTGCAGTTACCGTCGTCGATCTTCTCCTGCTGCGCCGGTTCGCGGAGGTTGCGGCGCTCACTGCTGATCGACTCGATGTCGTAGTACTTGGTGCCCCAGAAGGTCACGGTGAGCGACCCGGGCACCCACTCGGTCTGCACGTAGATGCCGGTGTCGGTGTCGTTTCGCCACTTGAGGTCGATCTGCCCCTCGTACACCGTCGCCTCCCGGCCGGCGGGGTAGCGGCTGATGTAGAAGCTGTGCGGCTTGTGGAAGACGTCCTCGAGCCCGGCGAAGAAGACCGCGTTGAACATGGTGGTGGCGAACTGGCTGATGCCCCCACCGACTGCCTGGGAGAGCTCGCCCCCGCTGATCACCGCGGCCGGCACGTAGCCCTGCGCGGTGCCCCGCGGCCCGGTGTAGCCGTTCAGGCTGAAGGTCTCCCCGGGGCGCACCAGCGCGCCGTCCACCTCGGCGGCGACCACGCGGATGTTGGTGCCGCTGGCGGCGTTGGTGAAGTTGGTGGCGAAGGAGCTGACCTGCTCCTTGATGCCCAGCGCCTCCGCCTGCGCGGTGGTGAAGGCGGCCGGCACCGGGCCCAGGACAGCGGTGACCTCCCGCGGAGCCGGCTGGGTGAGCACCGGCATCAGCTGCTGGGCCAGGTCCGTGGGGTTGATGCCCTCGCCGTCGACCGAGGGGACGACGGCGATCGAGTCACCGGAGACCTCGAAGCGGGCGTCCTGCGCGGGGGAGCCGAAGACGGCGAACTGCTCGCCCATCTCCGCCTGCAGCGTCTCGGGGTCGACGGCGACGGCGAGGGTGCCGTCCTCCTGCGGGGTGAAGGTCAGCGAGGCGGCGATCGCCGGGACCGGGATCTCCGCGGAGTCCGCGCCGTCGGCGCCGACGACCCGCACCGGTGCCGAGAGGGCGGGGGTGACCGTCTCGTCCAGCACCCGCTGCGCCTCGTCGCGGGGGACGGTCGCCGGCTCGACGTCGACGGGCAGCTCGATGACCTGCGTCGGGTCGCCGCCGCTGGCCAGGGCGTCGGTGATCGCCTCGGCGGCGCCCTCGCGGTCCAGCGTGCGGCCGTCCGCGGGCTCGACCAGCTGCGCGTCGGTGCCCTCGATGGCCACGGTGGCCTCGACCGGCGGCTGGTCGACGGTCGAGGCCAACTGGTCGACCTGGGCGGTGAGCGCGGTCTCGTCGCCGGTGAGCACCGGGGTGACGGTGCGGTCGGCGAACAGCGAGGAGAGCCGGGTCCACGGGTTGAGCGGCTGGTCGTCGGCGGCGTCCACGGTGGCCGGCACGTCGAGGGTGATCCCCGCGGCCGGCGGGTGGACCACGCCCTCGACGTCGCCGGCGCGCACCGGGTGGTCGGCGTCCACCCGGGGGGCCAGCTCGGACTCCAGGCGGGCGGAGGCCGCCGCCGGGGTCAGCCCGCCCAGTTCCACGCCGCCGACGACGGTGCTCCGGGGCACGTCGCCCGAGGAGGCCGCCAGGTCGATGCCGTAGGCGGCACCGAGCACGACGACGGCGGCCACCGGGGCCAGGACGGCGGTGCGCCGCCACCACGGACGGCCGGAGCCGGCGTCGTCGGCGGGTGGGCCGTCGGGGCCGTCGCCGTGGCCGTGGCCGTCGCCATCGCCGTCGTCGTCCCCGGCGGCGGGGCCGGCAGCGGTGGCCATGACGTCGCCCAGCGTCCCCGGGTCCGCCGGCAGCACGGTCGTGGACTCCGCCCGGGTCGGGTCGAGCTGGCGGGTGTCATCGGCGGCGCCGGTGTCCGCACCGGAGGGGGTGTCGTCGTGCGGGGTGGTGTCCTCGCCCGGGCCGGGCTCGTCGTCCGGGGCGGGGGAGCCGGCGGTGGTGACCTGTGGCACCCGGGGCTCGGCCGGGGGCACCTCGACCGGCCGGGTGGCCGACCAGGAGGTGGCCTCGTCGGACGGGGCGGCATCGGACCCCGCGGCCGCTGCGGTCGCCGGAGCGGGTGGCGGGGAGCCGGCGGGCGGCGGGGAGACGGCGGACGGCGGCGGGGTCGGGCGGCCGCTGCTCACCGTGCCGTCCGGGTGCAGGCGCACCGTGTCGCTGTCTCGGGCGGGGTCCTGCGGCATGGCACGTACTCCTGCTCGGTCGGGACGGGCGGGCCGTCCCGGGGACGACGAAGCCGCCGACCCCCCGTCCGCACGAGGCGGGGGCGGGGAGTCGGCGGCTTCGTCGAGTGAGGGCTTCATCGCTGGCGCGACGATAGAGGCCCTGCTCAGTTGCTGAAGCGCGCCTCGCCGTCGGTCTCGATGATGTCGACGGCGATGTCGCGGAGCTTGCTGTCGTACTCGCGGGCGTGGTGCCCGCAGAAGACGAGGTCGCTACCGTTTCCGAGGACCACGCGCACCTTGGCCAGAGCACCACAGCGGTCGCAGTGGAAGGGAACGACGAGGTCGTCGGTGGGCGGGGTCGTCGTCAGCGTCTGGGTCATCTGGCTCATCACTCGCTCTCTACCGCACAGACCCGCGGCTGCGGATCGGCCTCCTGCACAGCGCCAGGATGGCCCCTCGTGTTCCCGATCCACACTCCGTTGTGCACGGACTCGCCGAATGAGATGAGTACGTGACCGACGGGGTGCAGTGGTGCTGGTGATCGGGGTCAGCAGGGGACGTCACTGGTTTCGGAACTGGGTCCGGGTGGTTCACGTGCTGGTGGTGCTGTGCCGGCTCAGGCCGGCGGTGGGTCCGCTGCTGTTCTGACGGCGCCCACGCTACGCCGTCTACCCGGTCCGTGCCGCCGTACACCGCCCGGTCACCCGTCAGAGGCGCACAGGTCGCCCGGGAGCTGCACGCCACGGCTCGGCGGCGGAACGGCGGTCCGGTGCCCGGAAGGGCCGTCCGGTGTCCGCGTCGTCGCAGCTAGTGTCGTGTCGTGGCGCTGTCCGACGAGGCGGATCCGGTCGATGACACGGTCGACGGGACGGTCGGGTGTGTGACCGAGATCGCCGCCGGCGGCCTCCGGCCCCAGGCGCTGCTGCTCGCGTTCTTCGCCGAGCACGTCCTCGACCGGCGCGTCCTGGTGGCCACCGGGAGCCTGCTCGACGTGCTGGAACGGGCCGGGGTGTCCGAGCACGCGACGCGCTCGACGCTGAGCCGGATGGCGCGCGGTGGCCTGCTCTGCCGGGTCCGGCGCGGCCGCCAGGTGTACCTGGGACTGACCCGCCGGTGCCAGGAGATGCTGAGCGAGGGCGGGCGGCGGGTGTGGCAGTCGGGCGTGGTGAACGAGCACTGGGACGGCACCTGGGTGCTGCTCGGCTTCTCGTTGCCGGAGTCCTGGCAGCGGCAGCGGCACGAGCTGCGCTCCCAGCTGACGTGGGCCGGGTTCGCCCCGCTGCAGGGCGGGCTCTGGGTGGCGCCGTCCGGCGTCGACCTGACCGCCGTGGGTCAGGACCTCGCGGTCGCCCCGCTCATCCGGGTCTTCGCCGCCAGTGCGCTGCCGCCGACCGACGTCGACGCGATGGTGCGCGACGCCTGGGACCTGGCGGCGATCGCCGGCCGCTACACCGGCTTCCTGGAACGCTGGGAGCTCCCCGAGCGGCGGCCACGGCTCCCCGCGCTGGCCCAGCAGCTCACCCTCGACGCCGAGTGGCTGCAGGTGATCCGCCGGGACCCGCGGCTGCCGGCCCGGCACCTGCCGCCGGACTGGCCGGCCGAGCGGGCCCAGCAGGTGTTCCGGTCGCTGCACGCGGAGTTCGAGGAGGAGGCCCGGTCGGTGGCCGCCGCCGTGCTGGACACGATCCCGGCGGAGGACGGCGGGCCCTGAGGCCGCCGTCCCCGGCCCGGGACGCAGCAGGGCCCCCGAGCGGATCGCTCGGGGGCCCTGCTGCGCTCATCTGGCCCCGTCCAGAGGCTCGCCCTGAGCTTGCGAAGGGTGAGGAGGACGGGGTCCTTCATCAGTCCAGGTAGTCGCGCAGCACCTGCGACCGGCTGGGGTGCCGGAGCTTGGACATCGTCTTGGACTCGATCTGCCGGATCCGCTCGCGGGTGACCCCGTAGACCTGGCCGATCTCGTCGAGGGTGCGCGGCTGGCCGTCGGTGAGGCCGAAGCGCAGCCGGACGACGCCGGCCTCGCGCTCCGACAGCGTCTGCAGCACGCTGGTCAGCTGGTCCTGCATGAGGGTGAAGCTGACCGCGTCGACGGCGACGACCGCCTCGGAGTCCTCGATGAAGTCACCGAGCTGGCTGTCGCCCTCGTCACCGATGGTCTGGTCGAGGCTGATCGGCTCCCGGGCGTACTGCTGGATCTCCAGCACCTTGTCCGGGGTGATGTCCATCTCCTTGGCCAGCTCCTCCGGGGTGGGCTCGCGGCCCAGGTCCTGGAGCAGCTCGCGCTGGATGCGGCCGAGCTTGTTGATGACCTCGACCATGTGCACCGGGATGCGGATGGTGCGGGCCTGGTCGGCCATGGCGCGGGTGATCGCCTGGCGGATCCACCAGGTGGCGTAGGTGGAGAACTTGTAGCCCTTGGTGTAGTCGAACTTCTCGACCGCGCGGATCAGGCCCAGGTTGCCCTCCTGGATGAGGTCCAGGAAGGCCATGCCACGGCCGGTGTAGCGCTTGGCGAGGGAGACGACCAGGCGGAGGTTGGCCTCCAGCAGGTGGTTCTTGGCGCGCTCGCCGTCGCGGACGATCCAGTTGAGGTCGCGGCGCATCTGCGGGGAGAGCTTCTGGTTCTCCTCCTCGACCTGGCGCAGCCGCTCGGCGCCGTAGAGCCCGGCCTCGATCCGCTTGGCGAGGTCGACCTCCTCCTCGGCGGTGAGCAGCGCGACCTTGCCGATCTGCTTGAGGTAGGCGCGGACGGAGTCGGCCGAGGCGGTGAGCTCGGCGTCCTTGCGCGCCTGGCGCAGCGCCTCCGACTCCTCCTCGTCGTCCCACTCGAAGTCGGTGCCGCCCTCGGCCTCCTTCTCCTCGGGCTCGGCGACCGCCACACCGTCCTTGCCGGTGACGACGGTCTCGTCGAGCTTGAGGCCCTCGGCGCCGGCGTCGACGACGGCGACGGCCGAGCCGTCGGAGGCGACGGCGGTCAGCACGGTGCCCTCCCCGCTGCCGGGGGAGGGGGTGATGGTCGGCTTGCGCGCCGGGGCCTTCTTCGCCGTGGTCTTGGCGGCGGCCTTCTTGACCGGGGCCTTCTTCGCGGCGGCGGTCACGGTGGCGGTGGACTGCGACGTGGCGCTGGAACGCGCGGCGACCGTCCTGGGGCGGCTCACGGCTGCTTCCGGACCCTGCTGATCGGCGGGCACTCAGGTTCCTTCCCGTACTGCGGTGCGTTCCTCGAGGACCGTGTGGCCCGCGGGCAGCGGCCCCGACGCCGGCCCGGCGGCAGGTCCCGACGGCAGATCGCCCGGTGTTTGGCCGGGTGATCGAGAGGGGATGACCTGCTGGCTGGGGCAGCGGCGCTGGTGGGGCTCCTCCATTGTAACGGCGCCCCGGCGCCGGTCCACTGGTTCTCGCCGGGAAGGTGCCCCGTCACCTGCGTCGTCCCCCCGCCGGGGGAGACGACGGGGGCCCCGCAGGGCCCCCGGACGGGGTCACTGGCCGATGTGCTCCTCGGCGGCGAGCGCCGCGCCCACGATGCCGGCGTCGTTCAGCAGCTGCGCGGGCACCACCCGGGTGCGGGTGGACAGCAGCGGTACCCACTTGTCCGACTTCTTGCTGACCCCGCCGCCGACGATGATGAGGTCGGGCCACAGGCTCAGCTCCAGCACGTCGAGGTACCGGTCCACGCGCTTGGCCCACTCCGGGTAGCTCAGGCCGTCCCGCTCGCGGGCGGAGGCTGAGGCGCGCTTCTCGCCGTCCTCCCCGTCGACCTCGATGTGCCCGAACTCGGTGTTGGGCACCAGCCGGCCGTCGATGAACAGCGCGCTGCCGATCCCGGTGCCGAAGGTGAGCATGAGCACCACGCCCCGTTCGCCCCGACCCGCGCCGTAGGCCATCTCGGCGATGCCGGCGGCGTCGGCGTCGTTGAGCGTCTGGACCGTGCCGGGGATGGCCGCCTCGAGCCCCGCGGCCATGTCGGTGCCGATCCAGCTCTTGTCCATGTTCGCGGCGGTGAACGCCTCGCCGTGCTTCATGACGCCGGGGTAGGTGACGCCGATGCGCCCCTCCCAGCCGAACTGGCCGACGATGTCGGCGACCACCCCGTAGACCGGCTCGGGCAGGGCCGGTTGTGGGGTGGGTATGCGCACCCGCTCTCCGACCAGCTCGCCCTTGTCCAGGTCGACCACGCAGCCCTTGATGCCGCTGCCACCGATGTCCACTCCGAAGCCCTGCACGGGGGGAGGCTAGCGACCCACCGGCGCGACGGCACGCAGGTCGGGCAGGATCGGGTTCCGTGACGACCTCCGGAACGGCCGCGCCCGACCTGCCCACCGAGCTGCTCGAACTCGCCCGGGCCACGGCCGAGGAGGCCGCCGCCCTCGTCGGGGCCGGCCGCAGCACCGCGGCGGACCAAGTGGACACCAAGTCCAGCCCGGTCGACGTCGTCACCGCGGTGGACACCGCCAGCGAGGCGCTCATCGTCCGCCGGCTCACCGAGGCCCGGCCCGACGACGGCGTGCTGGGGGAGGAGGGCGCCGCGCGGGAGGGCACCAGCGGTGTCCGGTGGGTGGTCGACCCGATCGACGGGACGGTCAACTTCCTCTACGGGCTGCCGGCCTACGCCGTCTCCATCGCGGCGGAGGTCGACGGGCGGACCGAGGTCGGGGTGGTGCTCAACGTGGCCACCGGGGAGCTGTTCACCGCGGTGCGTGGCCGGGGCGCCTGGCTGACCGCCCCGGGCACCGCGGCGATGCAGCTCCACGGCAGCTCGCCGGCGTCCCTGGCGCAGGCGCTGGTGGCCACCGGGTTCGGCTACCGCGTCGAGCAGCGCCGGGCGCAGGGCGCCGTCGTCGCCCAGCTGCTGCCCGAGGTGCGCGACATCCGCCGGTGGGGGTGCGCCTCGCTGGACCTGTGCGCCGCAGCCGCCGGCCGGGTCGACGCCTACTACGAGCTGGACCTCAAGCCCTGGGACCACGCGGCCGGGGCGCTGGTGGCCGAGGAGGCCGGGCTGGTGGTCACCGGGACCGCCGGGCGGGCGTTCGCCGAGCCGATGGCGGTGGCGGCGGCTCCGCAGGTCGCCGGCGCGCTGGTCGAGCTCCTGGAGCGGCTGCACGCCGGTCGCTGAGGAGGAACCCCCGGCCCGACCAGGTGGACCGCCAGCGGGTGGCCGGTCAGCAGGTGGCGTCGGCGCTCTCCGCGGGCGCCAGCGCCGCGGTGACCTCCTCCGGGCTGGCGAGCCCGGCGAAGTCCGGGCCGAGCACCACGTCCACCCGCGCGTCGGCGCGGGTGTCGGGACGGTCGGTCGCCCCGGGCACGAAGACCTGCACGAAGTCGGCGGCCTCCCGGCCGCGGGGTCCGAACCGCAGCTCGCCCACGCCGGCGACCTCGAGGCCGGAGGAGTCGTTGGCGATCTCGTCGACGACGAACCCCCGTGCGACCAGCGCCTCGGACACCTCACCCGCCAGCCCGCCCCGGTCGGTCGCGTTGAGCACCCGGAGCCGCACCGAGGCGGGGTCCAGGGACGGCGGGGCGTCGCTGGACCGGCTGCAGGCGGCCGCTTCGGCGCGGTCGCGGGCGCGCTCGTCGCCCAGCACGTTCCACCACACGCCCAGCGCCGCGAGGGCGAGCACCAGCAGGAAGATCAGCGCCGGCAGGGGACGCCGCCCCCTGGGGCCGGGGGGACGCTGCGTGCTGTCACTTCCCGGCTCGCTCACGGCCCGTGACTCTAGTGGCGGGTGGGGTGGCTAGAGCGCACCGTGTGCCAGTGCGGCGCGTCCCCGCTCCACGCAGGGGCCGATCTTGTCCGCGAAACCGGTGGTGTCCTTGCCGGCCATCGCGCCGGCGCGGGACCGCGCCACCACCCCGGCCACGATCGCGGCGAACTTGAACCAGGCGAAGCCGACGTACCAGGACAGGTCGGTCAGGTCGGCGCCGGTGCGGTCGGCGTACCGCTGCGCCAGCTCCCGCCGGGTGGGGAAACCGGGCAGCGTGGTGACCGGCGAGATGGTCAGGCCGGTGTCCTCCCCGGCCTCCGGCCAGTAGACGAAGAGCATGCCCAGGTCGGTGAGCGGGTCGCCGAGGGTCGACATCTCCCAGTCCAGCACCGCCCGCACCCGGCCCGGCTGGACGGGGTCGAGCAGGCAGTTGTCCAGCCGGTAGTCGCCGTGGGTGATGCCGGCTCGTCGGCTCGCCGGCACCCGGGCGGCCAGCTCGGCGGCGAGCGCGTCCAGCGCCGGGCGGTCGGTGTCCCGGGTGGCCTCCCACTGCGTGGTCCAGCGGCGCACCTGCCGCTGCAGGAACCCCTCGGGCCGGCCGAAGTCGGCCAGCCCCACGGCGGCCGGGTCGACCGCGTGCAGGTCGGCCAGCACGTCGACCAGGCCGTCGGCCACCGCGCGGCGGCGGTCGGGCTCGTCGGCGTACCCCGGTGGCAGGGCCGTGGCCACGTGCACGCCGACCACCCGCTCCATCACGAAGAACGGCGCACCCAGGACGCTGGGGTCGGTCTCCAGGTGGACGGTCCGGGGGACCGGCACCGGGGTGCCGGCCAGGGCTGAGATCACCCGGTGCTCCCGCGCCATGTCGTGTGCGGTCGCCAGGACGGCGCCGGTGGGCGGCCGGCGGAGCACCAGCGCGTCGTCGGCCGAGCCGCCCGCGGGGGTGATGACGTACGTGAGGTTGGACATGCCCGCGGTGATCAGTTCCACCCGCACCGAACGCCACGCGTCGTCCCCGAGCACGCGGGCCAGATGGGGCCCGAGGACGGCCGGATCGGCACCCACCGGAGTCGCCATCGGCGCAGGGTAGCCTCTGCCGCTCCCCGTGCTGGGCGGCCGTCCGGCGGCCGCTCCGTACGCCCGATGTGTCGCGCCCGCCCGGGCGGGCACAAACCGGGGCCGGACCACGTTGGGGGGCCTGCCGAGTGCTGGTGCCCACCCGTGGGCCCCGGCCGGCGACAGACACCCGGCCGCTCCGGCGATCGGTACCACCGGCCGGTGGCGCCACGGCGACACCGGCGACGAACGGGCAGCACGCCCGTGATGACAGAGAGAAGGGGCACCCCATGGCCACCGACTACGACGCCCCCCGCCGCAACGAGGCCGACGAGCTCGGGGAGGACTCCCTCGAGGAGCTGAAGGCCCGCCGCGCCGAGGCCCAGTCGTCATCGGTCGACGTCGACGAGACCGACTTCAACGAGAACCTCGAGCTCCCCGGCGCCGACCTCTCCAACGAGGAGCTCACCGTCCGGGTGCTGCCCAAGCAGGAGGACGAGTTCACCTGCTCGCGCTGCTTCCTCGTGCAGCACCGCAGCCGGCTGGCCGCCACCCGCGGTGACCAGCTGTTCTGCCGCGACTGCTCCTGACGGAGGACCCCGCTGCCCTGGGCAGCGGGGCCGTTCCAGCACGTCCCCTGGTTCCAGCACGTCACCTGGAGGGTGCATGACCGAGCAGCCCGGCCGCCCCGGTCCCGCGCGGGACGTCCCGCCGCCACGCCCCGTGGGTGCCACCGAGGAGCCGCTGGTCGGTGAGGTCGTCGGCCCGGGGATGGGGGCCGCGGCCCGCGCCCTGGCCGACGCCGTCGCCGGGCTGCTGGGCCGGGACGGGCCGTCGGCCACGCCGTCGGGGTCGGACCGGACCGGCGCTGCCCGCGTGCTGGCGGAGGTGGCCGCCGCGATCGCCGGGGCGGCCCGGTCGGCCCGGGGCGCGGACGACCGCGCCGCCGGCACCGGGCGGGACCCCGGCCGCCCGCGCGGGGCCGCGGCGCCCGGTGGGCTGCTGGGCGACCTGCTCGACGCCGCCGCTCCGCGGCTGCCCATCCGGGACCGGGCGCGGCTGCGCGCCGCCCACCCCGGTGCCACCGACGAGGAGATCGCCGAGGCGCTGGTCGCCCGGGCGGCCCGGCTGACCGGCGGCGTCGGCGCCGCCACCGGCGGGCTGGCGGCGGCCCAGTGGTTCGCCCCACCCACGATGCTCGCCGTCCCGCTGGAGCTCGGCGCGCAGACGGCGCTCACCGCCGCCGTCGAGGTGGTCCTCGTCGGGGAGCTGCACGAGCTCGCCGGCCGTCCGGCGCCCGGTGACGCCCGCCGGCGGGCCACGGCCTACCTGGCCAGCTGGAGCACCCAGCGCGCCGTCGGCACCGCCTCCTCCGGAGGGGTGTTCGGGATGATCGGCTCGGCCGGGGCGGCCGCGCTGCGCCGCCAGCTCACCCGCCGGCTGGCCCGCAGCACCACCTCCCTCGCCCCGCTGCTGGTCGGCGCCACCCTGGCCGCGCGGGGCAACCGGAAGGCGACCGTCGCGTTGGCCGACCGGGTGCGCGCGGACCTGCGGACCCCGCTGCCCCCGCCCCGGCCCTGACCCGTGCCACGCGGCTAGCCTCGCGGCGTGTCCGCACTCCCTTCCGGCCGCCCGGCGCCGGCCGACGACGTCCTCGACGTCCCGGTGCTGCTCACCGGGGCCGACGCGGTGGCGCCCGCCTACGCCCTGCCCGGTGACGCGGGCGCCGACCTGTACCTGGCCGAGGACGTCGAGCTCGCCCCGCACCAGCGGGCGCTCGTCGGCACCGGGGTGGCGGTGGCCATCCCGGCCGGGTACGCCGGTTTCGTGCACCCGCGGTCCGGCCTCGCCCACCGGCTGGGCCTGAGCCTGGTCAACGCCCCCGGCACGATCGACGCCGGGTACCGCGGCGAGATCAAGGTGAACCTGGTCAACCTCGACCCGAGCGCCACCCTCCGGCTGGCCCGCGGTGAACGGGTCGCCCAGCTGGTCGTGCAGCCGGTGGTGCGGGCGCGCTTCGTGCCGGTGGCCGAACTGCCGCTCAGCGAGCGCGGCGCCGGCGGCCACGGCTCCACCGGCGGCGCCGCGGCGCTGGCCGCAGACCCCACGGAAGGACGGCCCTGACATGCCCTTCGGACGACGGCGCAACCGGATCGACCGGACCCTGCGCGAGCGCGGTGTCCCCCCGGAGCCGCAGGTCCGCGAGCGGGTCGAGCTGGAGACCTCCGGGCCGTGGGACGCCGCCGACGCCCCCGACGACGGGATGCCCCGGATCGACCTCGGGTCGCTGCAGCTGCCGGCGGTGCCCGGGATGGAGCTGCGGGTCGAGGTCAACCAGCAGCAGGTGGTGGTCGCGGCCACGCTGCGGGCGGGGGAGTCGCTGCTGCAGGTCTCCGTGTTCGCCGCGCCGCGGGCCGGCGGCCTGTGGGACGAGGTCCGGGCGGAGCTGGCCCGGAGCGCGAGCGGCCAGGGGGGACGCCTGGCCGAGACCGAGGGGCCGTTCGGCCCGGAGCTGACCGGCACGGTGGTGGCCACCGGGGCGGCGCAGCCCGGTCAGGCCGCGCCGCCCGCGCCGGAGCGGCGGGCGGCCCGGTTCCTCGGGGTCGACGGCCCCCGGTGGTTCCTGCGCGGCCTGCTGAGCGGGCCCGCCGCGGCGCCGGGGGGCGACGCGACCGCCCTGGAGAACGCGTTCCGGGAGATCGTGGTGGTCCGGGGCAGCCAGCCGATGCCGGTGCGCGACCCGTTGCCCCTCTCGCTGCCGCCGCAGGCCGCCGAGCAGCTGGCCCGCCAGCAGCAGGCCGGCCGCCCGGGCGCCCAGCAGGTCGCCCGCCCGGGCGCGCAGCAGGTCGCCCGCCCGGGTGCCCAGCCCACCGCGCGCCCGGCGGCGCCGCCCACCGCGCGCCCGGCGGCGCCGCCCACCGCCCGCCCGGCGGCGCCGCCCACCGCCCGCCCGGCGGCGCCGCCCACCGCCCGCCCGGCGGCGCCGCCCACCGACCGCCCGGCGACGCCGCCCACCGGCGCTGCCGGGTGATCGAACCGGCGGTGCACCGCTACGGGCCCGCGCCCGACCAGTTCCTCGAGCTCACCCTCCCGGCCGGTGACGGGCCCGCACCGGTCGCGGTGGTGGTGCACGGCGGCTTCTGGCGCGCCCCGTACGGCATCGAGCTGGCCCGCCCGCTCGCCGCCGACCTGGCCGGTCGTGGCTGGGCGGCGGTCGCCGTCGAGTACCGCCGGGTCGGTGCCGGTGGGGGCTGGCCGGCGACCCTCGCCGACGTGGCGGCGGCCGTGGACGCGCTGCCCAAGCTGCCCGAGCGCGGTCGCCTGGACCTCGACGACGTGACGGTGGTCGGGCACTCGGCGGGCGGGCACCTGGCTGCCTGGCTGGCCGGGCGCGCGTCGCTGCCGCCGGGTGCGCCCGGTGCGGCACCCCGGGTGCGGGTCACCGGCGCGGTGCTGCAGGCCGGGGTGCTCGACCTGGCGGCCGCCGCCGCGGCCGGGCTCGGGAACGGGGCGACCCAGGAGCTGCTCGGCGGGGGTCCGGACGACGTCCCCGACCGGTACGCCCTGGCCGACCCGGTGCGGCTGCTGCCCACCGGTGCCGCGACGCTGTGCGTGCACGGCGCGCAGGACACGTCCGTCCCGCCGGAGCAGAGCCAGCGGTACGCCGCGGCGGCCGGGCGCGCCGGTGACCGGGTCGAGGTCGACCTGGTGTCCGGCGACCACATGGTGCTCATCGACGTCGCCGGTGAGCCCTGGCGACGCACCGTCGCGTGGCTCGGCACACGCCGGACAGCCGCCCGGCACGGCACTACCCTGGACCCGTGACCGAGACGAGGGCCGGGGCGCCGGCCGCCCAGCCGGGAGCGCGGGGCTGGCTGTCCCGCACCCTGCAGAAGCTGACCGCCGACGACCAGGAGGTCGACGCCCGCGCCCTGCAGTCCGACGTCGCCTCCGCCGGCTGCGCGCCGGTCAGCGACTGCCGCAAGGGCGAGGTGGTCACCGTCACCGGCCGGCTGAAGTCGGTCGTCTACACCCCGCGGGAGACGGTGCCCACCCTGGAGGCCGAGCTGTTCGACGGCTCCGGGTCGGTCACCCTCGTCTGGCTCGGCCGGCGGCGCATCCCCGGGATCGAGCCCGGCCGGCGGCTGACCGCCCACGGCCGGTTCGGCGCCTTCGACGGGCGGCGGGTCATCTACAACCCCCGGTACGAGCTGAGCGCCGGGTGACCCGGCGGTGACGGCGCCGTCGGGGGCCGGCCCGGCCGACGACGAGAAGGTCACGTTCGACCGCCACCTGGTGCTCGATCAGCTCGGCGGCTGGCGCGGCATGGTCGACGCCTCGCTGCCGACGATCGCCTTCGTGGTCGCCAACGCCATCGGCGGCCTGCGGGTCGGCATCTGGACGGCGGTCGCCGCCGCGCTGGTGGTCTTCCTGCTGCGGCTGGTCCGCCGGCAGACCGTGCAGCAGGCGATCAGCGGGCTGTTCGCCGTCGCGGTCGCCGTCGCGATCGCCTGGCGGACGGGTGAGGCCCGCGACTTCTTCGTGCTGGGCATCGTGCGCAACGCCGCCATCGGCGTGGTGCTGATCGGCTCCCTGGCGTTCCGCCGGCCGCTCGTGGGCGTGGTCGCGGAGTGGCTGGCGCCCAGCCACCTGGGGGCGATGGCGGCCCATCGGCTGCCGTCACTGCGCGGCAAGCTCCCCGGGCGCCGGAACCCGGTGCCCGCGGTCGACGTCGACGCCGCGGCCGAGGCCGTCACCCGTGCCCGGCAGCCGGACGTCGCGCCGGACGTGCACTGGCGCGACGACCCGCGGATGATCCGGGCTTACTCCTGGCTGACCGTGCTGTGGGGCGGGGTGTTCCTGCTCCGTGCCGCGGTGACCGGGCTCTTCTACTGGCAGGACGAGGTGGGCTGGCTGGGCACCTCGTCAGTGGTGCTGGGCCTGCCGGTGACCGCCGTCCAGCTGGTGGTCACGCTGTGGGTGGTGGCCCGCCTGCACCAGCACCGCTCGGCCGAGCCCACTGCCTGACGGGGCGGCCCCCTCGCAGGGGCCCGCCGCGAGCCTGCGAGCGGTGGGGGGCGAGGGGGTCCTTCAACAGCTCCCGTCGGGGCAGAGCACCCGCTGGAGCTCGTCCTCGATGTCCCCGTGGGTGACGAACAGCAGCTCGTCGCCGGCCTCCAGCGGCTCGTCCGGGGCGGGGGTGATGACCCGGTCGCCGCGCAGGATCGTGGTGAGCACCGTCTCCCGGGGCAGCGGCACCTCACGCAGCGGCCGGCCCACCCAGGGGGTGTCCTCGGCCAGCGTGATCTCGACCAGGTTCGCCGCGCCCTTGCGGAAGCTCATCAGCCGGACGACGTCGCCGACGGTGACCGCCTCCTCGACCAGTGCGGCGAGCACCCGCGGGGTGGAGACGGCGACGTCGACGCCCCAGGCCTCGGTGTAGAGCCACTCGTTGCGCGGGTCCTTGACCCGGGCGACGACGCGGTTGACCGCGAACTCGGTCTTCGCCAGCAGCGAGACGACCAGGTTGGCCTTGTCGTCACCGGTGGCGGCGATGACCACGTCGCAGGTGGCCAGCTGCGCCTCCTCCAGGGAGGAGACCTCGCAGGCGTCGGCCTGCACCCACTCCGCGCCGGGCACGGACCTGGGCTTGACCCGCGAGCCGTTGCGCTCGATGAGCATGACGCTGTGCCCGTTGCCGAGCAGCTCGGTGGCGATGGAGCGGCCGACGGCGCCGGCCCCCACGATGGCGACCCGCATCAGCGGTGCCCCCCAGTGGACGGTGCCGGGTTCATGGTCTCGTGCACGCGGTCGGTGATGTCGTCGGTGGCGGCGACGACCAGGTGGTCGCCGGTCTGCAGCACGGTGGTCGGGGTGGGCAGCTGGGCATCCCCGAAGCGGAGCAGCCAGGCGGCGCGGGCCCCGGAGGCGGCCTCCAGCTCGGTGAGCGGCCGGCCCACCCAGCGGTCGGTGACGGTGACCCGCATGAGCAGCACCTGACCGGTGGGCTCGCGCCAGATCTCGGTGACCTTGACCGACAGCAGCTCGCGCATGAGCCGGTTGACCGTCCACGGGACGGTGGCGACGCTCGGGATGCCCATCCGCTCGTAGACCTCCGCGCGCTTGGAGTCGTAGATGCGCGCGACGACGTGCTCGACGCCGAAGGTCTCCCGGGCCACCCGGGCGCTGATGATGTTGGAGTTGTCGCCGCTGCTGACGGCGGCGAAGGCGCCGGCGGAGTCGATGCCGGCGTCGAGCAGTGTCTGCCGGTCGAAGCCGAGCCCGGTCACCTGCCGGCCACCGAACTCCGGGCCGAGCCGGCGGAACGCCTCGGGGTCCTGGTCGATGACCGCGACGCTGTGCCCGATCGTCTCCAGGCGCCGGGCGATCGCCGACCCGACGCGGCCGCAGCCCATGACGACCACGTGCACTGTCCCACCCCGCCTGTTCGACACCTCGTGCCCGGGCGCACCGCGTCCTGGGCTCCAGCGGGCGAAGCTACACCCGCTGGAGGGCCCGGGTGGGCGCGCAGGGCCGCTGCCCACCCACCCGGGGGCCCGTGTGAGTGAGGTCGCCCCGTTGCGGCGCTCCGCGGGCCGACGCGTCCGTACCATCGCCGCCGTGCCAACCCTGTCCGACCTCGGACAACTACCGAAGCGACTCGTCCTCGGCCGACCGGTGCGCAGCGACCGGGTCGGTGAGTCGTTGCTGCCCAAGCACCTGGCGCTGCCCATCTTCGCCAGCGACCCGCTCTCCTCCGTGGCCTACGCCACCCAGGAGATCCTGATCGTGCTGACGCTGGCCGGGACGGCGTTCCTGTTCCTGGCGCCGTGGCTCGCCGTCCTCGTGGTCCTGCTGCTCACCGTCGTGGTGCTCTCCTACCGGCAGGTGGTCCGCGCCTACCCCTCCGGCGGTGGCGACTACGAGGTGGCGATGAAGAACCACGGCCAGTTCGCCGGGCTGACCGTGGCCAGCGCGCTGCTGACCGACTACGTGCTCACCGTGGCGGTGTCGGTCTCGGCGGGCACCGACAACATCATCTCGGCGTTCCCGACGCTCAACGAGCACCGGGTGCTGATCGCCGTCGGGCTGGTGGTGCTGCTGGCCGCGGCCAACCTGCGCGGGCTGCGGGAGTCGGGCCGGACCTTCGCCGCGCCGACGTACCTGTTCGTCGCCGGCATCATGGTCATGATCGTCACCGGGCTGGTCCGGGACTTCATGACCGACTCCCCGGTCATCGCCGAGAGCGCCGGCTGGTCGATCACCCCCGAGCCGGGCTACGAGCAGCTCACCGGCGTGGCGCTGGTGTTCTTCGTGCTGCGCGCCTTCGCCTCGGGCTGCACCGCGTTGACCGGCGTCGAGGCGATCGCGAACGGGGTGCCGGCGTTCCGCCCGCCGAAGAGCCGCAACGCCGCGACCACCCTCGCGCTGATGGGTGGCATCGCCGCCACCATGTTCGCCGGGGTGACCGCGCTGGCCCTGCTCGCCGACGTCAAGTACGCCGAGCACACCTGCGACCTGGTGGGCTTCCCGGGCGACTGCGAGACCGACCCGCAGCGCACCGTCATCGCCCAGCTGGCCGCGGCCACGTTCGGCGGGGACACCTCGGTCGGGTTCTTCTTCATCCAGGCCGCGACCGCGCTGGTGCTGATCCTCGCCGCGAACACCGCGTTCAACGGCTTCCCGCTGCTCGGTTCGGTGCTCGCCCAGGACCGGTTCATGCCCCGCCAGCTGCACACCCGCGGCGACAAGCTGGTCTACAGCAACGGCATCCTGCTGCTGGCCGGGTTCGCGGCGCTGCTCATCGTCGGGTTCGAGGCCGACGTCAACCGGCTGATCCAGATGTACATCGTCGGCGTCTTCACCAGCTTCAGCATCGGGCAGTGGGGCATGGTGCGGCACTGGAACCGTGAGCTGCGCGGCACCGAGGACCGGCAGGAGCGGGCCCGGATGCGCCGCTCGCAGCTGATCAACACCATCGGCGGGTCGCTGACCTCGGTCGTGCTGGTGATCATCGTGATCACCAAGTTCACCCGCGGGGCGTGGCTGGTCATCCTGGTGATGCCGTTCATCTTCCTGCTGATGCGGGCGATCAACCGGCACTACTCCAACGTCTCCCGGCAGCTCGTGCCCGACACCGACGCCCGGACGCTGCCGAGCAAGGTGCACGCGGTCGTGCTCGTCTCCAAGGTGCACAAGCCCACGCTGCGGGCGCTGGCCTTCGCCCGGGCCACCCGCCCGGACGTGCTCACCGCGCTGACGGTGAACGTCGACGACGCCGAGACCCGGGCGCTGCAGGCCGACTGGGACCGCTACGACATCCCCGTCCCGCTGACCGTGCTGGAGTCGCCCTACCGGGAGATCACCCGGCCGGTCGTCGACTTCGTCAAGGACATCCGCCGTGCCAGCCCGCGGGAGCTGGTGGTGGTGTTCGTGCCGCAGTACGTCGTCGGCCACTGGTGGGAGAACGTGCTGCACAACCAGAGCGCGCTGCGGCTGCGTACCCGGCTGCAGTTCCAGCCCGGTGTGATGATCACCAGCGTGCCGTGGCAGCTGGAGAGCTCGATGGACCGTGAGGGCGGGAACGGCGGCGGCCCGGCGCCGGGCGACCTGCGCCGCGGGCTGACCTCCGAGGCGGAGCAGACGCCCTATGGATGAAGGACTCCCTCTCCCCCCACGCCTCGCACGCTCGGCGCGGGCCCCTGAGAGGGGGCCGTCGGCTGGTGGCGGCGGCTGGGTCGGCTCCCGTTTCGTCGTGACCGTCGGGCCGGTGGCGCACGGTGGGCACTGCGTGGCCCGGCACGAGGGCCGGGTGGTCTTCGTCCGGCACGCCCTGCCCGGTGAGCGGGTGGTCGTGCAGGTCACCGAGGACCGGCAGAAGGGCTTCTGCCGCGCCGATGCCGTCCAGGTGCTCGAGGCCGCGGCGGACCGGGTGGAGCGAGCCTGCCCGTACAGCGGCCCCGGCCGGTGCGGGGGCTGCGACTGGCAGCACGTCAGCCACGCCGGCCAGCTCCGGCTGAAGTCCGACGTCGTCGCCGAGCAGCTGTCCCGGCTCGCCGGACTGGACGTCGCCGTGACCGTCGAGCCGCTGCCCGGCGGGCCGCTGCGCTGGCGGTCCCGGGCGCGCTTCGCCGTCGACCGGACCGGGTCGCCGGGGTTGCGCCGGCACCGCTCGCACGACGTCGTCCCGCTCGACGACTGCCCGATCACCGCCGAGCCGGCCGCGCAGGCGGTGCTGGGCCGGCGCTGGCTGGACGCCGGCGCGGTGGACGTCGGGCTCGACTCGGCCGGTGTCGTGACGACGACGACGCTGGACCGCCGCGGCCGGCCGCTGGAGACCCAGGTGCTGCGGCCCGGGGTCGACGTGCCCGAGGAACCGGCCGGACGGGCGCAGCGGACCGCCGGCGGCCGGGACTGGGAGGTCGAGGGCACCGGCTTCTGGCAGGTGCACCCGGCCGCCGCCGACGCGCTGGTCGGCGCCGTCCTCGGCTTCGCCGCGGTGCAGCCGGGGGAGACCGTGCTGGACCTCTACGCCGGGGCCGGCCTGTTCGGCGGTGCCCTGGCGCCGGGGGTGGGCGCGGCGGGCCGGGTGGTGTGCGTCGAGTCCGACGAGGCCGCCTGCGCCGCCGCCGACGCCAACCTCGCCGACCTGCCGCAGGCCGAGGTGTGGCAGGGCGACGTGGACGCCGCCGGGCTCACCGAGTTGCTGGGCGACCTGGCGCGGCCCGACGTCGTCGTGCTGGACCCGCCGCGGGCGGGCGCCGGGCCGGAGGTGAGCCGGGTGATCGCCGGTGCGCGGCCACGGGCCGTCGTCTACGTGGCGTGCGACCCCGCGTCGCTGGCGCGGGACGTCGCCGCGTTCGCCGGGGCCGGCTACCGGCTGGCCGACCTGCGCGCCTTCGACTGCTTCCCGATGACCGCGCACGTGGAGTGCGTCGCCCTGCTCGTCCCGGCCTGACTCAACCGGCGCGGACGGCCAGCAGGTAGGCCTGGCGGCTCTTCTCGTACGGGGACCCGTCGGGCTCGCGGAGCACCCGGGCGCGCACGGCGAGGCCGGCATCGGCCAGCTGCCGCTCCACCCGGTGCGGGTCCAGCCGCCAGGCGTGCAGCGAGATCTCGTGGCCGTAGCCCTGCCGGTGGTGCACCGGCTCGTCGGCGCCGGCCTGGAACGCCAGGAGCAGTGGCGCACCGGGCCGCAGCACCCGGGTGAGCTCGGCGAACACCACCGGTTGCCGCTCCGGCGGGGTGTGGATCACCGAGTACCAGGCCAGCGCCCCGGCCAGGCCGCCGTCCGGCAGGTCGAGTGCGGTCAGGGAGCCCACGTCGAAGCGCAGTTGCGGGTGGCGGCGGCGGGCCACCTCCACCATGCCGGGGGAGAGGTCGACCCCGAAGGCGTCCAGGCCGAGGTCGGCGAGGTGGCTGGTGATCCGCCCCGGCCCGCACCCGAGGTCACCGACCGGTCCACCAGCGCCGGCGAGCACCTGCTCGGCGAAGACGCCCAGCAGGGCCCGGTCCATCGGGCTCTCCGCGAGCAGGGACCGGGCCAGCTCCTCGTAGGAGGCGGCCACCGTGTCGTACGCGGTGCGGGTCTCGGCCAGCTGGTCGGTGGGGTCGCCCTCGGGTCCGGTCACGCCCGGGACCGTACGACCGGCCACCGACACGTCACCGTTCGAACACACGTGCGATCCGGTGTCGGGATGGAGCCCGGCCGGCCGCACACTGGTCCGGTGAGCGACGCACTGCCCCCGGGCTGGCCGGACGAGGTCGCACCGCCGGGCGCCCCCGACTGGGAGCAGACCGCCGTCGCCTGGCTGTACGACCTGGTGCCGCCGGACTACCGGGCCCACGAGGTGCTGCGCCGGTACCCGGTGCTGCTGGCCCGCTTCGCCGCCGACCACGTCGCCGCCGGCCTGGAGGCCGCCCGGGCCGGCTGGCGGACGCTGCGGGTGGAGCTCGCCGACCAGCTGCCGCCCGACGCCATGGAAGCGGCGATGACCGCCTACGAACGCGAGGGCGTCCGTCTCAACCGCGCGGCGCGGGGCGTCGAGGTGGTCGCCGGGGCGCTGCGCGGTGAGCGCTGGGTGCCCCGGCTGTAGCTCCGCCGCTCACCGGGCAGGTCGCCGGTTCGCAGTTACAGTGGGGGTTCACCGGCAGCGCCTTCCCGGACGCCGTCGTCGTCGAGAGGACCCTGCCCCGCCGTGTCGTTGCTCAGCTCGTTGACCGGGCCCGCCGACCTCCGGGCGCTGCGGCCGGACCAGCTGCCGGTCCTGGCCGCCGAGATCCGCGACGCGCTGGTCGCCAGCGTGGCGAAGACCGGTGGGCACCTGGGCCCCAACCTCGGCGCGGTCGAGCTCACCATCGCGCTGCACCGGGTCTTCGACTCCCCGCGCGAGCCGATCGTCTTCGACACCGGGCACCAGGCCTACGTGCACAAGCTGCTCACCGGGCGGCTCGACGGCTTCGCCCAGCTCCGCCAGCGCGGGGGGCTCTCCGGCTACCCGAGCCGGGCGGAGAGCCCGCACGACTGGGTGGAGAACAGCCACGCCTCCACCTCGCTGTCCTACGCCGACGGGCTGGCCAAGGCCTTCGCCGTCCGCGGTGACGTGCGGCCGGTGGCCGCCGTGATCGGCGACGGCGCGCTGACCGGCGGGATGGCCTGGGAGGCGCTGAACAACATCGCGGCCGCCCAGGACCGCCCGGTGGTCATCGTGGTCAACGACAACGGCCGCTCCTACTCACCGACCATCGGCGGGGTCGCCGACGCGCTGGCCAGCCTGCGGCTGCGGCCGGGCTACGAGGAGGCGCTCGCCGCCGTCCGCCAGGCGCTGCACAAGGCACCGGTGGTCGGCACGAAGCTCTACGACGCCCTGCACGCGATCAAGAAGGGCCTCAAGGACGTCCTGAGCCCGCAGGGCATGTTCGAGGACCTCGGCATGAAGTACGTCGGACCGGTCGACGGCCACGACGTGGAGATGATGGAGCACGCGCTGCGCCGGGCGCGGTCCTTCGGCGGGCCGGTGATCGTGCACGCGGTCACCACCAAGGGGTTCGGTTACCCGCCGGCGGAGACCGACACCGTCGACGCCTGGCACTCCACCGGCGTCTTCGAGCCCGACAGCGGGCTCTCCTCGGCGGCCAAGGGCCCGGAGTGGACCGACGTCTTCGCCGACGAGCTGGTGCGCATCGGCGCCGAGCGCTCCGACGTCGTCGCGATCACCGCGGCCATGCTGCACCCCACCGGGCTCGCGCCGTTCGCCGAGCGGTTCCCCGAGCGCACCTACGACGTCGGCATCGCCGAGCAGCACGCGCTCACCTCGGCCGCCGGGCTGGCGATGGCGGGGCTGCACCCGGTCGTCGCCGTCTACTCGACCTTCCTCAACCGGGCATTCGACCAGCTGCTGATGGACGTCGCCCTGCACCGGCAGCCGGTCACCGTGGTGCTCGACCGGGCCGGGGTCACCGGCTCCGACGGCGCCTCGCACAACGGCATGTGGGACATGTCGATCCTCTCCGTCGTCCCCGGCCTGCACCTGGCCGCGCCGCGGGACGAGCCGACGCTGCGGGAGGCGCTGCGGGAGTCGATGGAGGTCACCGACGCGCCCACCGTCGTCCGCTTCCCCAAGGGCGCGCTGCCGGTCGAGGTGCCCGCGCTGGAGCGCCGCGGCCCGGTCGACGTGCTGCGCCGCGCGGCGTCGCCGGAGGTCCTGCTGGTCGCCGTCGGCTCGCTCGTGCCGATGTGCCTGTCCGCCGCCGATCGGGCGGCCGACCACGGCATCGAGGTCACCGTCGTCGACCCGCGGTGGGTGCTGCCGGTCGCCGACGAGCTGGTCGCCCTCGCCGCCGAGCACCGGCTGGTCGTCACCGTCGAGGACGGCGGCCGCGCCGGCGGGGTGGGGACGACGCTCAGCCAGGCGCTGCAGGACCGCGACTGCGACGTCCCGGTGCGCACGCTGGGCCTGCCGCAGCGGTTCTTCGACCACGGCAGCCGCGGGCAGGTGCTGGCCGACGCCGGGCTGACCGAGCAGGACGTCGCCCGCCGGATCGTCGAGTGGGCGGCCCGGGTGGCCGACCGGGGCGCCGGGGAGAACCGGGTGGCCGACATCGAGGGCCAGCAGCAGTGACGGAACCCACCGGCGAGTGGGTCATCGCCGAGATCCAGGTCGCTCCCTCGCCGCCGGGCACCGCGGCCGACCCGCACGCGCACGTCGAGGCGGCCATCGGCGCGATCGCCGGCTCGGGGCTGCGGTACGAGGTCGGCGCGCTGGGCACCACGCTGGAGGGGCCGGCCGACGTCGTCTGGGACACCCTGCGCGCCGCCCACGAGGCGATGATGCTGGCCGGCGCCGACGGCGGGCTGTCGCACGTGAAGATCGCCTCGGTGAACCGCACGATGGACAGCCTCACCCACAAGTTCCGCTAGCCCACTCGTCGCCGAAGTGGCCACTTCGGCGACCCCGTCGTGCCCCCGGCGGGGGGGGGGCGGCGGCGTGGCGGGGGCGCCAGGCGGGGGGGGCCGGG